>CAMJKR010000047.1 GCA_946406415.1 uncultured Selenomonadales bacterium
GAACTCCGTGCCGCCGAAAGTGACGGGAGCTTGGCTCCGCAAGTAAGTTTTATTGAACTGTGCCGCGCCGTCGGAAACAGTAACAGTTCCGGCAACGTTCCAGACGACGCCGCAGTTATCGGTCAAATCTTGAGTAAAGGGGCTGTCGACGATTAAGCGCGGGGCGCACAGGGATTTAGTGACGCGGTAGGTGGATTGATAAGTGTTGTTGGTGACGGCGATAATGGATTTACCGAGCGCGGCGAGTTGGGCATTAGTGGATTCGGGATTGACGTAATGAACAGGCTTCTCGTGCAGATTGCCGGCGGCGTCTTTGTAGTAAATAAGAATGCCGGTGGAATCGTATTGGCGAATATCGAAATCGCCGGAATCGGAACTACCTGCCGAGAAGCCGTCCACAAAAGGGACGACGCGCACCGCCGAATTTTTATTGCTCCCGACGGTGCGAACATAAATGTCGGTATCTTGGAAGGAAAGACTTTCGCCGGGCTTTAGGATAATGCCGCTGTTAACTTCGTTTTCGTTGGAGACTTCTAAGGAATTGCCGCTACTAGCGTTTTGCAGAATGCCTTTTGTCTCGTCGATTTTAATAAACGAGCTGGGGACTTCATACAACATCATGATTGCACCTCCTTAATCAACCAAAATATCAGCAGTGGACTGGTCAGCGACATCATTGCAGTAAACGAAAGCAAAACCTGATGAGCCGCCGCCGAGCCCGAATTCAGATTTATTTCCGGAACCCGCGCCGCCGTTAACAAAACCGCCATTGCCGTTAAGAGCGAAAAAATTTTTCTGAGCGCCGCCGAGAGTGCGTTGTTCAACGACAGAGTGAATGCCAGCGCCGCCGTAAGAGGCACCGCCGTGCCAAACATACGGCCAATTAGAAGTGCGAGCGTATTTGCCAACCCATTTAACGGCAGATTCGCCGCCGGTAGAAATGGCAGCCATATTAAAGCCGGTAATTTTATCGGCGACAATCATGACGTGAGCACCTTGTCTGCCACCCTCTTTAGATTTAACTGCGCCAGTCGCATTGGAGCCGGTTCCGCCGTTGTGATTTTCGGATTGAGTGCCGCCCTTGCCGCCAAAACCGCGCGTACCGTCAAGTCCTAAAGTGGAATCAGAATTAGCGGATTTATCGTTGTCGGCTAAATCGCCACTTTGGGAACCAATATAGCCGTATTGAGGATTGCCAGCCGAAAATGGAGTAGAGCCGCCGTAATTAGCACCGGAATAAGTTGCGCCGATACGAGTTGAACTGTTCATAATCAGATGTTTAGCGAGGATAAAAACGGAGCCGTGTCCTTGCCCGATGGGCAGGCGCGTAGCCATGCCTTGATTGGAAATATATTTCAAACCGGTAAGTCCGTAAGCGTCGCCGCCGCCCTTGCCCATGACATTAATTTTGCCGCCGGATAAGTCGCACGTGCCGTTAACAGCAATGGCAAAAATGCCGCCGCGCAATTTATCATCGTTGTAAGCGGAAGTTGCTGCATTTTCGTCGGTTAAGGTAAAAGATTCGTATTGCGGAATAGTAACTATTTGGAAATTATAATAAGTGGGATTGAAGGCGCTGATAGAAGGAATAGGGGCGTCGAGAGTGATTTTTGAACCTTTAATGCCGATAATGCGAGCGATATGGAAGCGTCCAGAGTATTTAACATTGCCGTCTTTGTGCATGGCGTGAATCATAACGAGGGCACCGGTCTTCCAGCCGGCAAAACCGCTCGTGGTTCGAGCGGCATAAGTCACAACACTTCTATCGTCGCTAATGGCACTGACGCGTGCGTAATTGTTGAGCATGGCGGCAGTGTCAGCGGGAATGCCGTCTGAACCGTCGCCAAAATCTTTGATATTGAAAGTATCCTGGAGGCGCGAGGGCGTAGAAATTCTATCAGCGGCGTAGCAAGCCTCGTCGAGCGTCAAGGCGGTTTCAGTGGCGATATAACAGCGACCAAAGCCGCGAGTTATCTCGTCGTCGCTAGTGGCAACGCCCAGCGAACGATATTTAGCGAACATTTTAACGGACAAGCCTGAATGGGAGCCCGCGCAGATTAAAATGGAAGAGCCGCCAGCCATAGAAAAGTTTGCGAGATTGCCGACGGGGGAATTTTTCCAAGAGGGACTGTTATTCATGCCGCGTTGATAGTGAACGCCCTGCGCGGCGGGGTTGCCAATGCGTGAATTGGAATTGCCGACTAATTTCTTACAGATGATAAAGGCGGCACCGTCGCCCTGCTGCAGCGTGAAATGTTTCTGCGTGGCGTAATTTTCCCAGCAGGAATGTTTGTAGCGTGAATCGGGCGTAGATTGATTAGCTTCCTGCTTAAGCAAAGTGCGAGCGGTAGTTAAGCCGGCGTTTGTTAAGTCGACATGCCCGCCATTGAAAGTTAAGTTGCCGGAACATTTAAAAGCGACGACACCGCCGCGCCCGTTGGCATATGGTGTGGGCTTGATTGAGACGCCTTCGTTAAGTGTGACATTTTTGTAAGTGGGCACGGTGATAAGTTGCGTAGTGGTGTGAGACAAGCTTTCTTTAATAAGCTTAGAAGGGGTATTGGACACAGTTAAGACAGAGCCGTTGACGCTTTTAATTTTGCAGACGCGCCAGCCGCCGAGTTTGGAGCGATAAGAAGTGGAATCGACGTTGACAATTTGGAGCAAAACTTCAGTGCCGGCAGTGAATTTGCTAGCGTCTGTTGCGTCGGCGATTGTGATAGTCTTTTTAGTAATATTGGTAACGCGGGCGTAGGCGTTAATGGTGTGGTTGCCGGCGGCAGGCGTGAAATTTTCGGTGCCGGAGCCATAACCTAAAGCTTGTCCGTCTAAATCAAAAGCCATTGGAAAATCTCCTTTCGTGTAAGTGGTTAGTGGTTAGGAAGTGCACTAGCCACTAACTAAGGGTGAATTCGCCATCGGTAGTGAAGCCATAATCGCCGCTCAGCGTGAATTTAGATTTATTTTTCATCTTAGTACCGAGCGTTAAAGTTTTTTCCGTTGAAGAGCTCTCGCCCTGCCAGAGGTCAGTGAAGGTAAAAGTTGAAGTGCGAACGTCGCCAGCCCCGCCCATTTTATTTTCCATAACCAGCCCCGTTGACCTATAAAGATAGGTCTTTTTTGGTGTGAAGGAATATTTTAGACGTTCGGTAAAGAAGATGTGGAAATTATTGCCGGATTTGGCGACGGATTGAACTTGAAGATATTGAGAGCGGACGCCGTCGGCAAGGGTGTAGTAATGCCCTTCGAGAATGCCGGTGGCGTCGGCAACGATAATGTTATCGTCGGCATTGACGGCACTTTTAACTTTAACGGCGAATAAATCGCAAAATCTGAAGTCGGAAAAATCCTCCGCGATAAGCAAGTTAGCGTCGAGGTTGGCACCCTCTTTAGCGGCGACTTGCATGAATAGGTTAGCGATATTAATTTCAGCTTGAGAGACGCGCGAACTTAAATGCGGGAGCTTAAGGGAATTATCGCCGAGAATCTGCGCGGAGAGATTATCAGAGGAAATGGGGTGAAGTTGATTGTCGTTGCCGGCCGCCCACAACGTACCAGTGGTAGTTAATTCGGCGGCTTTGGTCGGGATATTCGGGTGCGGCGTCTCTGAATTGACGTGTTCTAAGAAGTCGGCTTGAGAAGTGTAAATTAAATCGGCGTTGACAATGGCAGTAACGTTGGTAGCCTGGTCGACGACGGTAATGAGATTGTAGACGAGATTCATAGAAACTGCGCCGCCGCCGGGCGGAATGAATTTGCCAAGTAAGCCGTCATTTTTGTAGCAGTAAAGAACAGCCTCTTCGTCGCCGTCAATTTTGGCGTAAATGCCGAATTCGCGCAACCAAAAGCCTTTAGTCACGTTCATGTTCTGGATGAGGCATTTAACGGTAGCGGTGCCGTTGCCGGTGAAGCGGATATCGGAAAGCGGAACGGTCAAGCCGCGCCGATTAATTAATTCAGTCATGTCCAAAATTTCTTCGTCGGTGGGACATAAGATAGCGCCGTCTTTAACGGAATCGCCGACGACAACGCGAGTGTAAACTAATTGGCCGCCAGCGCAAGCGCGTGCCAGCAAGTCGAAACCTGCGCGGGTCATTTTAGTTCCTTCGATAGCGCGTGCAACGTCATCATCGAGTTCAAGCAGTTTAGCACTTTGCAGGGAATTTAAATTGGCTTGGAGCTGTTGGAGTTGCGATTCTGTTAAGTTCAAGCCGTCGGCTAAAGTAGATAAGTCAGACATAAAAAAACCTCCTAACGAGCAATGCCAACGTCGGCGATTAACAAATCGGCATTGGGATTTTCGTAAATTAAAGGAATATTAGGTTGGTCGGCATTGCGGATAGTGATAGAGCCTTCAATAATAAGTGAACAACCAGCGTGTAGCAGAATTTTATTATTAAGCGGGGGATAAGCCGGTTCAATGGTCTGGTCGCCGCCGATTAAAATCGCCGAGCCAACTTTAATCGTCTGCTTAGAATCTTTAGGGCGCGCCGGTTCAATCGTGGTCGAGCCGTTAATAATCGTGGCAGTGCCGACTTTGAGACTTAAAGGCTCCTGCGGCGACATGTCCAGTTCCAAATAGTCGAGCCAGCTACGAACATTTTTCATGTCGAAAAACATTTTAACGAACGTAGGGAAAGCTTCCGGCGTGGACGTGTAGCCTTTAGTCTTAACGCGAAATAAAAAATCGCCGGTCCTAGAAATTGTCGGCGAGGCGAAAAATTCTTTTAAAACTTGCAAAACGCTCCAGCCAGTTCCCTTGCGTCGATGGGCGGCGATTGACTGCCGGATTAAATTTCGTTTCTGCGCGTCGGTTAAAGTTGTCGGGTCGTAAAAGTCAACGTGGAAAGCCCACGCTAATAAATCCAATGTCGTACCAGTTAGCTCGTCCAGGCGCGGAATGAAAAGCGTCTGCTTGACGTCGCCGGATAATAATCGTAACTGTTCGTTGATTGCCTGCGCGGCGGCTAAAATTTTTTCGTCGGCAATTGAATCGGGCAAGATTAAAGTTGGCGTGTAAATTGATTGCATATCAATCGTCCTCTAAGCCGGCGTAGGTTACGTTGACATTAACAGGCACGGCAACGGACGCCTCGCTAATTTCGGTGTAGACGGGGCTTTGAACGTCCACGCGCTTAACGCCCGCCGCCTTCAACCGGTATATCAATTCGCTCGGATTTAAATCGCGCCCTAATTTTTCGCCGTGCCACTTAATATAATCGTCAACGGCAGTCTCAACGGCGGAAATAATCTGCGCGGCGGAACTGCTATCATCCTGCGAAATGTAGTAGGTTGCGTCAATGTCGTAATTAAGTTGCGTGGGGGCGTGCACTCTAACCACATCTGTTAACGGGCGCACCGTATTTTTATTGAGCTTGTCGTAAACCAAGTCCAAAATTTCCTGTCCAGGCAAATTGCCGTCCTCTAATAAAATGTACAAGTCGACGACGCCCGGAGCTGAAGAGCTAACAAAAACATCGCTAATCAACGCGCTGGCAGAAAGGGCATGGAATTTGTAAGCACCGGCAGAACCCGCGCAGGAATATGATTCTGGAGCCATATGAATGCGTTCGCGTAAATCGTCGTCGTCTTCAATGTCACTGCCGCCTTCGCTCATCGACGTATTGACTATCGACTTAAGCCACGCTTGATTTTCCACGATTTTATTAATTTCGCCGACGGCATAATAATTGCCCGCCGCGCCCGTCGTCGTACAGGTTGCCGCGCAGGTTTTTGACGTTTCACCCGGAGCAAAAATCACGTCGTCGTTAAGCGCGAAGAAAATTTGATTGTCGGCAGTAACACGCGTTCCCTTTTTAATTACGGTGGTTTGCTCGCGTGCGGTTGATAATTCAACTTCAACGGTCACAAACGCTTTTGAGGCGGCAAGCCGTTCGACACCGACAAGCGCGCCTAAGTGGTCAAGATAATCATCGGTAGAATACGCCAACAAATTTTGCTTAGCAACCTCATCAATCAACAATCGCTGCTGAATTATGACTGCCAAAAAACTTTTAATCAGCAGATAAACGGGGTCCGACTTAGCTAAAGTTCTGCCCAAATATTCTTCGACGATTGTTTTGCATTGCGTTTCCAGTTCGTTAACGTCAGCGGTTGCAAAATTAATCTCTGGTAAGTTTTTCATAAAGCGTTCCTCAAAATTTGGCAGCGGGCAACGAATTCGCATTCAACGCAACCGCGCCCGATGCATTTATCTTTAACGGCAATGTCAGAGCCGAGTAATTTTTTCAAGTTCAAATAATCGTGGAGCCATGAACAGCTGCTAACATTCAAGCAACGGTAACATTGATGATAATTGGGATTAGAAGTAATTCCGTAGCGGCAAGAATACATCGGGTCGCCGTCGGGATTAAATGCCTCAACGTAATAATAGCTCATAATGACGCCCTCCTTATCGCTAAAACTTCGCGTTAATGCTATAATTTCCTGCAAGGAGGCGATAAAAATGGCTTCACGAACAATCCAATTTATTATTTCGGGTAAAGAGAACGTAAGTCAAGCAGTAGCCGCCGCGCGAAATTCATTAAACAATCTGCGCGGCGCGACTGGAAAAATAAATGCTCTGCAACGTTCATTAGCAAACGCGCAAGGCTTGCAGAAATTAATCGGGGATTATCGACAGTTGCAACGGGCGATAAATTCAGCACAAGCCGCGCAGGCGCAAAACGTCCTCAAAGCGTCGCGGTCATTGGCGGCACAATCTCAAGCCGTTAAGCAACTCAACGCGATGAAAGACGCTTATAAAAATCTGCAGAAATATCAGCGCGGAGAGCGTGCAAGTCTCGACGTGGATAAAGCGTCGGTGGCGCGATTAAAATCCGCCCTGCAATTAAATGCAAACTCAATGGGCGTCGACGCGGCAAAAGTAATGCGCGAGCAAATTCGAGCCGCTGAACGCGAAATAAAATCCCGCGAAAAATCTTTGAATCAAATAATGCGCGGCGCGAAATTAGATTTGTCAGCACAAGCCGCCGCCGTTAAAAGTTTTGGCGACGCATTCACAACCGCCAATTCCAAAGCTCAACAGCTCCGTGCGACGCTTGCCAGTCAACAGTCTCAACTTGCCGCGTTAAGAAGTGCAATGAACGCGCAAGGCTTAAGTGGCGGTTTACTAGCTGGTCACGAAATGCGGTTGCGTTCAGAAATACAGCAGACGATTAACGCCATAAATCGAGAAACGGAGGCTTTTAACCGCCGCAACCACGCCGCGCAGAATTTTTCGCGTGCACAACAGGATATGGCTAATGCCTATTCCAATATGCAAAATGCCGAGCAAACAGTCGAAACGTTAATGTCGCCGTTCACAGCGGCAACGAAAGTAGCAATGAATTTTGAGCGGGAAATGTCCAAAGTCAAAGCGTTAACGCAGATGAGAAATATCCGGGCGGGCAATACGGCGGCAGTGGAAAGCGAAATGAGTTCGTTAAAGGAACTGGCAGAACGCTTAGGGGCGACGACGGAATTCACATCAGCGGAAGCGGCGCAGGGTATGCAGAAATACGCCATGGCGGGTTGGACGACAGAACAAATCGAGGCGATAATGCAAGCGACTGTTGACTTCGCGTCAATCGCCGGCGACCATAACTTAATGCGAACTGCTGACGTTTTATCGGACGACTTAACGGCATTCGGATTAAAGGCGGGTCAAGCGTATAAATTATCGAGCGGAAAAGTAGTTGAGGCGTCGAAATATTTCACCGACGCAGTAAGTTATGCAATCACGCAAGCCAATTTAGACCGCGAATTTTTCCACGAGTCATGGAAATACAATGCGCCGGTTGCGCACGCCATGAACTTAACGTTAGGCGAGGCAATCGCGCAGAATATGGTATTGGCAAACGCCGGTATCAAAGGTTCAATGTCTGGTACTTCATTGCGTCAATTCTGGGTACGGTTATCAGCTCCGCCCAAAACCGCGCAGAAGTCGTTAGAAGAAATGGGCATGTTAGCGTCCGACGCGACGAAAAAAATAATCGAGACGCAAGAAGCCCTGCGCGAGGCGGGAGCCGACCCCAACAGCGATTTGTTCGATAAAATAGCGGCGTTGGAAAAATATTATCAGGAAGGCAAAGCCGCCGGACGCGACATGACCGGTTGGCTCAAACAGTTAACGGGACAAACCGCGCTGTCAGGAATAATGTCGCTGTTCGATTTAGGAAAATTGGACGAGGCGCGCCGCTACAAAATGGAAATTGACACGGGCTGGGTAGAAGGTTGGACGGCAGAAACAGCAAAAATAACCCGCGAAAACTCTGCAACGGAAGTGGAATATTTAAAGTCGGCATGGGACGCTTTAGCTAAATCAATCGGCGACGCGTTCTTGCCTTCAGTCAGTGCCGCCGCTAAATCGTTAACCAATTTAGTTAATTCCGCTAACGATTTTGTTAAGAACAATCAATCGCTCGTGCAATGGCTCGGAGCATTTGCCGCCGGCTTGAGTGCGATAATTCTTTTGGGCGCGGGCTTAGCCGGTTTATCTGCCGCGTTCAGTTTTATTTCAAGTGGATTAGTAATGGCGGTCGGAGCTGTTCGTGGCTTTTTAACGGTGTTAAGTGTGTTGCGAACGGCGATAATGGCAACGGGAGCGGCGGCGGCAATCGCGGGAGCAATCGGCGCGGCACCAATCTGGTTAATCGTGGCGGCGGTCGCGGCGGTTATTGCTATCGTGGCTTATGCTACCGGTTGTTTTGACGGCTTAGGCGACGCAATTGCCGCGGCATGGAATCACCCTCAAGGTGCTGTAACTGGTTTCTGCGAACTGGTGAAGTCCTCGATTGACAGTGCCGTTGATTATGCCATGGCTCGTTGGATGACGTTAAAAAGTGCATTGGAGCACCCCATTGAAGCCGCGATTAATTTTATTGACCACGGCTCGGTAGTCGGCGGCAACGTCATTAACGGCACTGAACGGGTTAAAATGATGCGGCAAGGATTAATTCATCAGGGCGGCGGGTCAAGCGGTTCATTCGGCGAACCGATTAACGTTCAGAGTGCCACCATTCAAGCCGCGCAAGTTGACTTGCCAAAAATCGAAACGCCGCAAGTTGAAATTCCTCAAGTTCAAATTCCGACGATTGAAACGCCGCAAGTTCAAATTCCTGAAGTTCAAATTCCGCCCGTTGATACTTCCCTCGTGCAATCGTCGCTCGACGTCGTAAGTTTTTCGTCGCAGAATTTAGCAATGAATTTAGCGGCAACGTCGCCAGCCACGCAAGCGTTGGCAATGTCGGCACAAACGGCTAGCGCGGGCGCAAATGCTTTAGGCTTGTCGGCAACCACTGCAACCGGCGGCGTCAATGCTTTGAGCGCGTCGGCGGCAATGTCAACCGGTTCAATCAGCTCCATGGCGGGCGCGTCTTCATCTGCTGCAGGTTCAATCAGCGGACTTGGGGCGGCGGCGGCGTCTGCTATCAGTTCGCTGTTAAGTGCAGGAGCGAGCGCGGCGGGCGCAATTTTCAGCGCGATTAGTGCTGCAGGTTCTGCCGGTGCTAAGGTTGCCTCGAATGCCTCAGGCGGCATTTATCAGCAAGGCTCTTTCTTAACCACGTTCGCCGAATCGTCGCCAGAAGCGGCAATTCCGATTGATTCATCTGCGCGGGCGAAAAATTTATGGCTTGAGACGGGGAATTTATTGGGCATGTTTGACGGCGGCGGCTCGCAAACTAATTCCGTTAACGTGACTGTGAACTTAACAGTAAACGGCGAAAAACCCGCTGATACTAATTGGGTTGAGGATATCCGACAAACTTTTGCTGAACTTGCTAACGAATATTTTGCAGATAGGAGGCGCGTGTCTTATGCGTAAATATGTAACCTGCGCGGGCGATATGTTCGATAAAATTAGTTATGAGCAACTCGGCTCGTGCAAATATGTTGAGGCTCTGATTAATGCAAATCGCCAGCACGTCGGAACTTACATTTTCGACGCGGGCACGGAATTAATTATCCCCGACGTTGACGACGAGAAAAAAACTAAAAAACTTCCTGCGTGGAGGCAGTCATGAACGCAAGAAAAACTTCAGCTAAAATTTTTATCAACGGAACCGATGCTACGCAAGATATTTCAAATCATCTTGAGAAAATCCAATACGTCGATAATTTATCGGGTGCTGTCGACACCGTTGAATTGCAACTTTGCGACGTCGAAAAATTATTTTTGAACGAAGGGCGCATTGAGCGCGGCGACACTTTGGACGTCACGTTGATAAAGAATTGGAGCGAGGAAGAAACTTTAGAGCTGAAAACTTTTGAAGTCGACGAAATAAATTTTTCAACGCCGCCGAGCATTATGCGCATTAAAGGCAACAGCGTTCCGCAGAATTCGTTCCTGCGCCAAATCGACGAATCAAAATCGTGGGAACATGTTAAGCTAAGCAAAATCGCGCAGGATATAGCCGACGCCGCGCAGATGGAATTATTTTTCCGCGCAGATGATGTTGAAATTGAACGCGCCGAGCAAGGCGAACAGTCCGCTTTGAGTTTCTTAGAAAAATTATGCCGCGATAATTATTTAGCTCTCAAAGTCAGCGACAATCAGATAATCATCTTCGACGAGAAAGAACTCGACGCCTCCGAGCCGGCATTAACGATAAAATCAGGCGACGCAATTTTAAAACGCATTGACATTAAAGCAAAGCTCACCGACGTTTACAAAGCGTGCGAAGTGAATTACCAGCACGGCAAACACGCCGAAAAATATTCCGCCAAAATTGAAGACCCCACGAAGTCGACGGGCAAAACTTTAAAAATAAA
>CAMJKR010000048.1 GCA_946406415.1 uncultured Selenomonadales bacterium
ACGGACGAATATCCAAACGCGGCTCGCCCTATCTACGACGAGCTATTTGGCTTGCCGCTAACATTGCCGCTTTCAAAGACCCTGCCATTTCTGTTTTCTATCAGAAGAAACGTTCTGAAGGTAAAGACCATTTGACTGCTATCGGGCATGTCTGTCACAAAATGCTTGCCATTATTTTTGCCGTCCTTCGTGATAATAAACCTTATGTTCCGGCTTCCTCTACTTGACTTTTCATAGCCGGTCTCAATCAAGAAAATCTTTAAGCTTTTTCGAGCGTGCAGGGTGACGGAGTTTGCGCAATGCCTTAGCCTCAATTTGGCGAATTCTTTCGCGAGTGACATTGAAAATTTTTCCAACTTCCTCAAGCGTCCGTTCTCTGCCATCTTCAAGTCCGTAACGTAATTTTAAAACATCTTTTTCACGCGGCGTCAAGGCGTTCAAAACTTCTTCAAGTTGCTCCTTCAAAATCATAAATGATACGCTTTCGGCGGGGGCGGGCGTGTTGCTGTCTTCGATAAAATTTATTAAAAGTGAATCGCCGTCCTCTTCGTCGACGGGTTTATCTAAAGAGACAATGTTCATATAAGCCGCCCGCAACGCAAAAAGATGACTCACTTCTTCGGGCGTCGTTTGCATTTCCTGCGCGATAAGTTCAATGCGCCGCCTTAAATCGAATCCTTGAATCATAAAAAATCTTTCGTATCGACTTGCCCTGAGAATTTTCTCCACGACGTGAACAGGCAATTTTACCGTTAAACCTGTATTCACAATAGCTCGCGTTATCGTTTGTTTAATCCACCACGTCGCGTAAGTGCTAAACTGAGTATCTTTGCTAAAGTCAAATTGCTCTGCCGCCTTCAATATGCCGATAGTACCTTCCTGAACTAAATCTTCAAATGCCAGTTGCGAATCAAAAATTTTCTCGTACTTCGAGGCGAATTTTTCAACAAGTCTACGATTCTTTACGCAAAGGTCTTGACGCGCCTGTTTATCGCCGTCTTGAATCAGTTTAATCAACAATTTGTTCGGAATTTTAATTTCGTTCTGCTTTCTATTGATAAGCGGCGCAACCTCGTCAGAAACATCTTCATCAGAAATTTCTTCATCGGGCGCAGAAATTGTTTCGTCAACGAGTTCAATCTTCAAATGGTCTTGAATCGCGTAGCAAATGGAGTATTGTTCTTTCAGCGGCAAGAAACCAAAAAGTTTCTCAAAATTGTCGTAAGTCAGCATACCATCAATAACGTGAGGTCGAATTGCTTTCCGAAGCTCTTCTACATCGACGAAATATCGCGGTGAAATTTCGTCGACAAGTTCAATTTTCAAATCGTCTTGAATAAAATCGGCAATATCATATTGTTTCGCTTTTGACATAGAGCCGAAAATTTTTTCAAAGTCATCCCAAGTCATTTCGTTACCGACAATGCAAAGACGAATTGCTTTTAAAATTTGCTCTGAATCCATAAGATTCCTCCTAAAGAAAATTTTCTTCAACCTAAAAGAAATATCCTGCAAAATTTTCCACGATTTATCAATACAATCCGTAGTCTAACTTATTTGATAATAATTATCGATAAA
Organism: uncultured Selenomonadales bacterium; assembly: GCA_946406415.1. Lineage (GTDB taxonomy): Bacteria > Bacillota > Negativicutes > Selenomonadales > Selenomonadaceae > Quinella. Next base: position 1,579 of record CAMJKR010000048.1, read on the forward strand.
ATTTTGCGCGGGCGAAGTAGTTGCCCCAGCAACACTATCTTAAAAAAGGGCAGACGACTCTCGTAATAAGCCTAATAAAGTGGACGAAGAGACTTAAACAAATCCTCCTCCGCTGGTTCAGGCAAACCCCAACCAATAAATAACTTCTTCAACCAGTCATATACAAAGTCGTAAGCTTTAGAGAGATTGAAGCCAGCAGACTTCACGAAATTGGCAATAATACGTTTAACCTCAACAACCTTAAGATTCCGGTAAAGCAAATGATAGACTTCATCTCTGAGTCCAACAATAGAAAACTCTTTGAGTCTACTCATAGCAGAAACGGGGTCACGGTCTGGATGTTGCTTAAAATACTCGTTGATAACGGCTTTAAAACCTCTGGCAAAGCGGAAACAAGATTTACCTTTAGTAGCAATCGCATACTCGTTCCAAAGGTCAGCAATCTCAGCAGTTGGCGGAACTCTCAACAAATCAAACGGACAAATCGCATTTTTGTTTAGCGAGTTAGTAAGTTCCTTGTCGCCGCCATACATCTCAGCAGAATCACAACCCATAATCTTGGCAAAATAATCAGTGTCATTAACTTGATAAATCTCGCCTTGTTTATGAACGACATCGCCATTTTCATCCTTTACATCTTCGGAATAACGACTAATCATCAAGCCATGCTCATACAAAGCAGGCAAATAAGATTCGAGAATTTCCTTACCGAAGATTTTAGCATAATGCTTTTGTACAAGCTTTTTCCAACGCGTTTTCAACTTCGGCTCAAGCTCATCAAGAACACTAAGATTAATTTTGGGTACGAACAAAATAACGTGATAATGCGGATGCCAACCATGATGCCCGTCATGCTCGTGTTTATCTTTTTCAACAGGCTCCGGCTCTTCTGGAGATTCAAGCGGGTTCTTCATATCGAGAGTTTCTTCCATACGAAAGATACGGTACTTGAAACCAATTTTATCTCTAAGACTCATGCCAACCTTGTGGTCAAACATATCGTTGTAAGAATTACGAAGCACGGAAATAAGCTTATCAAGCGGTTGCCAAGTCCAGTCATGGAAAACCGTAAACGTAAGCATAACAGGAATAAAGTCATTGTCATAACCCCATTTAATGGCTCGCTGAATATCTTTGCGCTTCTGATAAGCGATTCTAGGAGCGTCAACAGGGTCAAGTCGCATATTACAAGAACGAACAAGCCCATCAAAACGAACTTTCCCGCCTTCGGAAACGATGATACTAATTTCGTATTTATCCGGTCTACGAGAGGAATAAGAATACTTAACAGCAGGAAACAAATCAAGGTTAGTCGAGATAATCGGCAACCTATCAATGTTCCACTTCTTCCGACGTTCAAGACGTTTAATAACTTCCGGGTCAGCTACACGCATAGAAAGCAACGTCTTAGACCGCCGAAGCATTTCAAAAAGCTGATTACGGTTAAGCTTGGTATCACCAATAATAGTGTCTGGCAAATTCCCTATTTTTTTTTCTTCTTTTTTTTGGGGGGGAAAAGAACCAATAATACCAAGCCCGCCCGCATCCCAAAAGGCAACGTCCATGCCAACGTGAGAGCGTCGTTTGCTCTCACTCATATTAAACATCTTTTTCAATTCATCTACTATTCCCACGTTACTTTCACCTCCTTACTACCTGAAAACGAAAAGACGACACTCCCCTTGTCTGGTGAATGTCGCCTTTTTCTTCAGAAAGTCTTGAATCTTTTTCTAACTTGCTATATAATCGTCTCGCTTTAAGTTTTGAAAACTCTTTACGAGGCGTATACTGGCGAAGTCCTTAACGTTTTTGGTGAAAGGCTATTCACCGAATTCGAGACCTTCTGGGGAATGTGTTGATTCACCAGATGAAGCTCTGCGTTGTCTGGAAGCTACGCAGGGCTTTTCGCGTTTATAAAGGTCGTTCTATAATTTGTCCTCCAATATTTTTAAACTCTGTTCGTAAGTTAATTTGACATGTTTGCCAAAAATCCTTTAGCAAAAAAATTTTTTTAGGGTTCAAGATAGCCGATAAAGACACAAAACAATTTGCAATTTTACATCATCCTTTAAAGTGTCGCTCGTTTCTGTTTTCTCTCGATTCTTAAACTCGACACCCGTTTTTAGGATTATTTGTCTTAAGAGATAGCCGACAACTATCCCGCTTCTATATTTTCGTAAAATTCCATCTTTTTTTTGAACTACGAATATTTATGGATCTTCTTTCGAATTCCAGTTCTTCGTCAACTTTCCCCATCTTCAGCTAACTCGATATCCAGTTGGTGTATATTGTTTCTTAATATTAAGATGAAAAAACTTTCCTTTGGAATCAGCTATTTCAAATTCATGCCACAAGTATTCCGGAAAATTAGGATAATTCCATACTACTCCGTTCTTGAACTCAATTTCCAGAATACTCGATAAATAATCATATCCTATGCTTGAAATCATGGATGAATCCACATATTGTCGTTCCATAATCTTAGCTCCTTTTAATCCTTTGTTCCCGAATATTTGTTACAACATTAGCATAACAATCCTCTTCAAATTGATAATCTTTATTCCAAGTACTTACAATATCTGGATCAGAACTATCTGGACGTGGCGATTGCAAAGGTAATTTTACTCTAGAAGGAATATTAATTGCTTCACCAACAACAACGGCTTCACCCACTCTAAGTGATGGAAGGAGATTAATAATACTGTTCATATTTTCTGGTGCCATCGATTTCACAATAGATTGATCCGAAGAATTAGTCAATCTTAATGCTATGAACGTCCCAACTTGTGCTAATATAGATTCCGACAATTCAGCTGGTCTTTGAGAAATCACCATTGCACCGATACCGAATTTTCTTCCTTCTTTGAAGATACGCTCAACTGCTTCACGCGCATAAAAAGTATTATTCTTCCCTAAATAAGCATGGGCTTCTTCGTAAGCAATAAGTAATGGACGATTTCTTCCTGTATTTGATTCGAACCTTCCCCAGAACATACTATCATAAATGAATCGGGTGATCAACCCGACGGTAATATCCATGATCTCAAAAGGAACATTACTCAAATCAAGAATTGTCAATCTTTCCTCGCCGCTAATCCAATCGGACAAAAGATTATGCAAATCCTTACCCGAAGACTGATCTCGATATTCTCCTGGATAAAACATAAAATCATATCTGCTATCTTTAAGTCGAGTAATTAACTTTTTTTCATATGAATAAAAAACCGAATCTTTAGATTTAAACGGTGCTTGATTATTCATTGAATAAGCCTTAAATCTCGCAGGTATAAGCTTTTCTGAGTCCCCTTCAGCTTCAAGACATTCATTTTCAATTGTTTGTTCTGCAAGTGTTGCGGTATTATATGTTGCATTTAATCTCCGATTGATATCATACCAAATTTTTCTAATATTAAAAGGAATAGGTGAATCAGCAGTAATAAAATTAGGATTAACCTTACCTGATAATAAATCACAATTAGCTTTTTTATTCTTCGCAATTAATTCTCTAAATTCTCTATACTCTGGACGCTGGTCATCTATCGGTCTTGCGCCAACGAGAAAATAAGCCAATTCATCAAAAGTCATCAACCAAAAAGGAACATATAAAGGACGCTTTGCATCGCCTATTCGAAACACCTTTGCGTTTGGGAAAGCAGATGCATACTCACCATGAGGATCAATCAAAATCATCCGTGAATTTTTCATTTGGTTAGTTATTTTCTTTATGATAGCAATTACACTGTTAGATTTACCGCTACCAGTTGACCCTAAAATTGCAGAATGTCGCAAGACCATCTTATGAACATCAAGCAATACATCTAAATTTTCTGAAGAAGAATGTTTACCTATCGCTATTAAACCAGTTGCATTTTGACTATTTCCATAAATATCCAACAAATCTTCCATTGTAACAATATGTACTTCATCATTTATCGTAGGATAAAGACCAATTCCCTTTTCAAATTTCTTATTTCCTATTTTCTCTCCCACAAGACTCACTGTTAAAAATCTACTTCCTGCATGAATAGATAAAAATGTATCCGATACATTTGATGAAGTATTGCTAACAGAATCTACCAAACCAAATGTCGTAATATTACCTGCAACAATCTTTACAAAAGTTCCAATTTGACCGATTTTATAAACCTTGCCATTTACAACATAGCTAGTTGAAGGAATTTCTTTATCAATTTCAATTTCTATGGAATTAGAATCCACTCGGATAACTCTACCAATGTATGTAATATCATTTCGCATTTGCTATTTCCTCAATAATATTTTTACGTCCAGAATTTTCTATAAGAAAGTTAATAAGAGATTTAAAATCACCAAGAATAAATTTATCATCTTGCCAGTACATTCCTGCACCAATATCTTTGTCTTCAGAATTATCATATGTCCAAATCTTCATTACACCATTTACAATAACCTTTTCCGGTCCCATAACACAGAGATTTATACATGAACTAGCATATTTCTCCATGTATTCGACCTGATTATCATTATAACACAAAACTATTACATAGAGTCGGCTATTACTTTTTAACGCATTAAAAATAAACTCGTTAATATGTTCATCACCAAATGAATATCCACTAACAATAAATACTAAATTGCCACGATTAAGATATTTCTTTAATCTGTCAAAATATGCAATATAAGGTTCTCTGCGCGAGAGATTATACTTCTCTCTTGAAGGATAAATCATTAGCTCATTATCGGGGCAATCAATGTTTGCAACTCGTATAATACGTTCTTCTGAATAATCAGTTACTGACTTTTTCATCCAATTAAGCGAACCGTGAATTTTCCAAAGGCGAATCCATTTGCTAGTTGAATCATTCTCATTTGGAAAAGAATCTACGCTCTCGGATGAAAAGAAAGGTTCATATGAACCAGTAAATCCATCAAAGTATGGCACACGATTAGCTTCCATTGCCATCTCTAAAAGCATATCATAATTTGTTGTGTAAATTTCTTTAATAAAATCTCTATTAACTGCTTCATACCACGCAAAAAAACGACGCAACTCAAGCAAATTTACATTTTTCATAGCATTTCTTATATCTTCAAATATAGCACTACATATGGCTTTGTCTAGTTCACTAGCTTGAGCCCCCGTAATCCCATTAAATTCATAATTTTCCCTACCATTAGTAAGATCACGAATCTCACGAACATGATTCAATACATCCTCAATGGTAATTTGAGACTTTTTAGATAAATCTTTAACACACTTCTCTGCATTTTCAAATAATAATATACATTCGCCCTGTTGAGAAAGAGATTTTTTAACATTATCTGTCAATCTAACAATATTAGGCAAACCAAACGCACAAGATGTACCTGCACCAAAAAAGAAACCTATATTGGTAGCATAGGACAAGACATTCCTAAATTCATTCATGTAACGAACTACATTCACATTCATCTTTCCTAATTCATCCATTAAACTAACCTCTTTTATTAAAGAAAAACTATCATCTTCAATTGATTTTAACACATTTTTATTTCTTGTAAAGTCCATAAAATTTATCAAGTACCAAACACGCCCATTTTCTCTGGAAGTTCCATTTTTGTCTAGGATGACGCAACTAAGATAGAGGAGACATTAAGAATACTATCATATTCTATAAAAGTCTATAGCAAGTAGAAACGATAACCCACCCTCCACGTACAAGCTGAACAAGTCATTCAAAAAAGCCGCTCCTTCAAAGTTTTGGCTTGGGCTACTGGGACTGAGAATAGACTTTCCATTATCGTAGTGTAGCATTAAACAATAGAAAAAGCCGTCCAATGACGTGGTAGGACACAAAGTTGCATGGCAAGCTTTAGCGTCCCGATAGGTTACCATGCCCGCAGTGTCCATCTGACATTTAGACACTGAGATGCGCATTTTTCAAAGTTTGTAGCCCTCGCTACTCAATTCTTGCGGAACATCCTACGTTAGATTATCGCTAAATTTAGCTGTAGATTTCATTGCTACCGCTGCTCATTCGTATTCGTTGCAATGCTCGGTTGTTACGAAGTGAATGCAGGGTTAAATGGAAATGGTATTTTCTAAAAATCCATCTTCAGCGCGATTCATACGAACCTTTCGGTGGCACAATTTAACAGTGGTAAAAAAGTGATAAGAGTTACTTTCCGAAACGATGACGGGAACATTTATAACTCCTGCGTCCCATTCGTCCTTTTTTGTATTGACGGCTTTGCCTCCTATGTGTGGCAGAGCGACTTTAGGGTCGGTCATGTTCGATATTGACATTTTCTCGTCGTTTTCATATGTGGTGTAGACTGTGATGTTTTCGTCGCTCAGCGTTATTCCCAAATATACTGTGATAGCTTTGATGCTAAGGTAACTGGAACGTAATTTGTATTTGATGTCACTCCAAGTCTTGAATCCGATAGTGGTTTTCATCTCAAAGATATGAAGTTCCCAGATTCCCAGCGAATTTTGCTTGAATATAAAGTGGTCTACACATTTATTCATGTGCAGTTTCTTACTATTATTTATTATTCTCCATTTCGGAAAGTCGTCGTAGCTTCTAACGCAGATGTTCTCCGAAGTACCGACATTAACAATCAAACGTGACTTGCCAAGCTTATCAATTTCGAGCAATTCGTATGTGGACGAATTTGAATCGTAACGAAACGTGTCGCTAAGGAAGTTTTTAAGTGCATATTTTACCCTGTCCTCCATTGTTTCAGTCATCCTCTTGGAAAGCGAAAATCTCGCTCATAAGTTTGTCGATAGCTTTATTGAAAGAAGGAGCGACGAAGCCATATTTGCCAGATTTTAATTTCTGAATCGTTGTATGCTTGTCTCCGCGTTCAAATTGATACAGATTTATTTCTTCCGGAGTGAGCAAATCTTCTTCTGTGTACTCGAATTCTTTCAGAAGTTCTTCGCGTTCTTCTTCCGAGCGGTTGCGTAGTTTAATCATGTTGTTGAAATGCTGGAGTATTGTATCGCTGTGCGTTGTGAGCCAGATAGGGATTCCATTGTGAGCAAACTTAATCAAGAGTTTAGCTATTTTCTTCTGGAGTGCAGGATGCAAGTGTGCTTCCGGCTCTTCGATGACAACGAGTCGAAGAGGAATTCGGGTTGTCAGTAACAAGAGTAAAGACGCTATCTCTGTGACGACGGAAGAAGTTATGCTCATAGGCAATTCGGCATCGCTATCTACTGGAGAGTAGCGGATGGCTTTGCCCTCTTCTTTCACAGTAATGTTGCCATGAATAATTTCGTTCTGTAAAAATCGGATTAACGTCAGTTTTCGCTCGTTTTTTATCTCCGCTGTGTTTTGCAGTTTTATCAGCAGTTCCAGAAATTGCACGTAAGGCGCGGTTAATTTCTCTTGAAAGTCGTCTGCTGAATTCATCGAGAGCATATTTCTAGTTGCCTTGCTAGCAATGAGACGGTGAACCAGCAATAAGCCCGTCCGAGACGCCGGCAAATATATCGGTGTTTCCTCATATTCAAGCGACCTAGCTATCCTAGTCAAGTCGAACATGAGCAAATGCCAAACGATTAAGAAGTTGACAATAAATAAGGCTTCGGGATTGCTGCTGTATACCTCAAGCTCAAATTCTGTGGAGCTAATCGGCGTGTATCCGTAGCCCTTTTGAAGGGTTTTATCCTTTAAAGTCACAATAACGTTTTTTGCCATAGCAAAATTGCGGATTTCGATTTTATCAATCGGCATCTCACTGTTAAAAATATTTTGCGTCAGTTGTGTTTTGCTGGCGTCCAGAATTTTATTGAACCAGTCGATATAGTTTTGCGCAATGTCAGCGGTTATTTCAATCTTCTTGCCAATGTTGCTGAGAAGCCATTCTTGGCATTTGATATATTCGGGCGAATCGACGCAACTTTGGTTTCGGTCGTAGTAAAACATGTGACCATTGGCGATGATTCCCCAGAGCAAAGCCATAATATAAGATTTACCGCTGTTATTGTCGCCGATAAAGCACATCATCGGAGCTATTTCAATGTCCGCTGATTCGATTCGAGCAAAGTTTTCGACGTGCAAAGTCCAACGCTGATTCATTTCCTCGCCTCCAATTTAACTTTTACTCGATTACTATCGATTGTTTTGGGATTTAAATTTTTCTATAATCTCTATGTCGGATTTATCCAATTTATACAGTTCATAGATATACTTGTCTAAAGAATCCAAATCCATCGAACTGAATTTGTCAGAATATATATCGGTTAAATTTTCTAGCTCATTCTTAATTTTATCATCAATTTTAGGTAAGGGTATATTTGATAAATTATTTGGTGAAAAAGTTATTCCACCACCTAAAGCCATACCGCCATAAGCTTCTTTCAAAAAGAAAAAAACAACACTCGAATTTAAAATTGGTAATAACGCCTTTATTCCATAGCTACTTTTTGGAGTTATGATCTCAGTAGATTTAGCAGCTAAATATTCGCCATAAAAATCACCATAGACTTCAAAGTATCTGATTCCTGTCGTTATCAATTTAGGCGAATTGGCTTGAGCAAACCTTTTAGGAAAATTCTTATGCAAAGATGTTTTTTCAACAACCGGATATAGATATTTATTCTTTACATATGTCATTTCTTTTGTTCCCCAGAGAGAAATAAATTTGTCTATAGTACCAGTGTTTATGAATTTGAAGAAAATTTTTTGATTAACTATAGAGTCATTGTTTTCTGAAACCAATTTTGCTATCTCATACGTCTCTGAAACAGTTGCCGCTCCACTTACATTGAAGTGTTTCCCAAGTTTTTCGTTTTCGAGTAATTTTTTTATGGTCGTAAAATTATTTGATAAGAGTAATCCCAGATTATCAAATGGACGTATAATATTTTTGCTGACTGCGTAACTTAAAGATTTAGTGTAGTCTGCATTGAACTTTGTAACTTGAACATTTTCGATAATATTTCTCTTAACCATTACAAAAACGGTTGAAACACCTGCTGATTTGAAAGCGTAAAAACTCGTGTAATCACCTATGACAAAAATATGGTCAACCAAGAGCCTACGTAGAGATTCTCCGTATTTTATAGACAACCACTTATTAGGGGCTGTTGGTAAATTAAAAATGAATAGCGAAAGCAGCTAACAGAACGA
>CAMJKR010000049.1 GCA_946406415.1 uncultured Selenomonadales bacterium
AGAGTTTTATTGCCTCGTCCAAAGTTAAGCCGCTCTCAATCAAAAAGCTCAATCGCCCGAAAAAATTCCGTAGCTCCACTTCGCGCAAAAGTTTAATTTTTAATCGGAACTTGTCCAGTAAAAATTTTACCGGCTCAACCTCGCTGATAAGCCATAAGCAAGCCGCGCCGCTTAACGTTAACGCGATTAATATTAAAGCCCAATGCTCTGCTAAAAATTTGCCGCCGCGCAGAAGTATTAACGTTAAAATCGGAAGGTCGCCGCCCTGTTGCGCGAAAAAACTTTCAAAGACTGGCAAAGTTACGTTGATTAAAATAACCGCCGCCGCAAATGCCGCCATAATCACGAACGCCGGATAATACATTGCGCCGCGAACTTTTTTCTCCGTCGAATAATTTCTTTCAAGTTGAATTGCTAGCCGCGTCGTCACGTCTTGTAAATTGCCGCTTGCCTCGCCGATTTCCACTGATTGAATTGCGTCGCCGCCGAAAATTATTTCATAGCGCGAAAGTGCCGACGCTAAACTTTCTCCCTCACCGATTGCCGTCATTAAGCTCGCCAAAATTTTTTCCGACGGGTGATTTTTCGCCGCGCTCGTCAACGTCTTAAGTGAATCGTGCAAAGTCATTACGCCCAACATTACGCTCAATTCGCGGAAGAAAATCGCACGCCATTGCCCGCCCAATTTTAACTTCAGATAAAAAGTTTCCGCCTCTTGAGCAAAATTTCCGCGCAACGGCTCCAGCTTGACGACGCGCACGCCTTGATAATTTAGTGCGGCATATGCCTCCGCGTAATTCGCCGCAGATAAAGTTCCTGTCCTTTCGACTGCCGCCGCGTCATAACCTCTGTATTTAAATTTTTTCATGACCGATTGCCTTTAATGCCGCGTCCATTGTTTGCATACCTTGCGCCCGATTGCTCATCATCACGTTTGGCAGTTGCAAATATTTTCCCTGTCGAATTAGCGAACGCGCCGCCGGATTTGCCAATAAAACTTCTGCCGCACAACGCCTCCCGTTTGAAGTTTTTATGAGTTGTTGAGAAATTATCGCGCTGAATTCGTCGGCAAATAAATCGCGGATTGCGTCGCGCTGAACGAGTGGAAACATTGTTTCGACGCGCATTGCAGTTTCAGCCGCCGAGCGCGTGTGCAATGTCGCCAAAACTAATACGCCCGCCGCTGATGCCTCAAGTGCCGCATGCATTGTTTCTGCGTCGCGAATTTCTCCGATTAATAAAACGTCAGGCATTTCGCGCATTGCCGTCCGCACTGCCGCCGCAAAGTTTAAAAAATCTTGTCCGAGTTCACGTTGGCTTATGAAAGATTTTTCCGCTGAATACTCAAATTCTATTGGGTCTTCCAACGTCAACAAATGACACGGGCGCAAGGTGCAAAGTTCGTTTAGAAATGCGGCAAGCGTTGTAGATTTGCCCGAACCTGTTCTGCCAGTCACGAGGATTAATCCCTGCGCGGCGTTGAAAAATTTTTTAAGTGCGGGCGGTGCTCCCAATTCGTCAAGCGTCGGAATTTTATTTGCGATTAATCTAAGTGCAAGCGCGGGAAATTTTCGCTGATAATAAACGTTGACGCGGAATCGCCTTGAAACTTTTTCGTTGACGTATGAAAAATCTACCGCCAAATTTTGTTCAAACTCTGCTTTAAGGCGCGGCGATAAAATTTCCTTCAAAAAGCTTTCGACTGCCCGCGCAGATAAAATTTCTCCCGATTGAAAAATTTCGCCGGCTACACGCAAAAAAGGCGGTTGCCCCACCGTCAAATGAACATCTGAGGCGTCGAGGCTAACCGCTTCTTGTAAAATTTTTTCTAGCATTAGTTTCTTCCTTTAGAAAGTTCGTCGTCAAATGAAGGCGCATTGTCAATCACGGGTTCCGGCTCGCGAATCGGCTCCGGTTCAGTATAAACAGGCTCCGGCTCGCGAATCGGTTTCGGCTCATGATAAACGGGTTCCGGCTCGTGAATCGGTTCGGGCGCAGGCTCCACATAATCGGGCACGCCTTCCGGCTTACGAGTATAATCCGGCTCCGGTTCACGATAATTAGATTCAGACTCATGATAAGTAGGTTCAGGCTCTGGCTCGTAATATCTGCGCGGCTGTTCTTCTTCCTCGTAATGATCACGGCGCGAACGATTATTATCGCGAACTTCAGTTACAGCGGGCTTGGTATTGCGCCTGTCAACAACTAAATCGTCAAAATCGTGCGCGGGGACGTTGAGCAGGGCATTTTGCATAAAGTGGCTCCAAATCGTCGCGGGCAAGCCGCCGCCCATTATCCCATCGAGGCTTGTGTTATCGTCGTTGCCAATCCACACGGCGGCAACAAGGTCAGGCGTGTAACCGACAAACCATGCGTCCTTATAATCGCTGGTCGTACCGGTTTTACCTGCGGCGGGTCGTCCGATTGCCGCGCCCTTGCCCGTTCCTTTGGTAATTACGTCCTCAAGCATACTGGTTAAATCAGCGGCACTTTCAGGCGCGATAACTTGTCGTCCTTCGGGAATTGCCTCGTGAATAATGTTGCCGTTGCGGTCGAGAACTTTAGTTATAGCAATGTGCGGAATGTAAACGCCGCTATTTGCAAACGTTCCATACGCGCTGGCAATTTCAAGCGGAACAACTCCTCGCGTCAAGCCGCCGAGCGATATTGCAAGATTGGTATCGTTCGGGTCGCCCGTCAAGACAAATGTCGAAATGCCCATTTCCTGCGCGTAGTAAATAACTTTATCAATGCCCAGAGCTTGCGCGATTTTAACCGTCGGAACGTTCATTGAAAAGGTTGCAACGGTGCGGAGGCTAACATTGCCGCTGAAGCGTCGACTATCATTTTGCGGACGCCAACCGGCAATATCAATCGGGCTGTCCTCAATTACGGTGTCGGGCGTGTAGCCGCTTTCCAAACCTGCCGCAAATACAAACGGCTTGAACGCGGAGCCTGGTTGACGTTCTGCCATAGTTGCGCGATTAAATTGGTCAGTGCCGCGCCCGCCGACCATTGCGCGAATATAACCGGTCTTAGGCTCGACGGCGACGATTGCGCCTTGCGGCTGAACAATTCCGTTAACGTCGGTATAGTCTTGCGGCAAATACATCAGCAAAGCCTCTTCCGCCATTTTCTGCATATCCAAATCAATCGTCGTGTAAACTTTCAAGCCTTCCTTATAAACCGCGTCCGCGCCGTAGCGGTCAACCAAAAGCTGTGTAACGTATTCGATAAAATACATTGCGTCCTTGTGCTTTTCGGGGACATTTTGCGGCGCAAGGACGACTTCAGCACTTTTGGCGGCATTTGCCTCATTGAAGCTGATATAGCCGTAATTTACCATTTGATTGAGAACCGTATTGCGGCGTTCAATCGAGGCGTTAATGTTGTTGAACGGCGAATAATAATTCGGGCTTTTGGGAATGCCCGCGAGCATTGCACATTCGCCAAGCGTCAAATCCTCAACATTCTTACCGAAATAAGTTTTAGCCGCCGCCTGCACTCCATACGCGCCTTGCCCGAAATAAATTTGGTTCAGATAGAGTTCCAAAATTTCTTGCTTGGTGTATTGCTTTTCGAGTTGCAACGCGAGGAAAATCTCTTGAATTTTGCGCTTGTAAGTTCTATCCTGCGTGAGGTAAGCGTTCTTAGCGAGCTGTTGAGTTATCGTCGAGCCGCCCTCTGCAATTTCTTGACGAATAATATTTGTGTAAGCGGCGCGCAACAATCCGCGAAAGTCAACGCCCTTGTGCTCATAAAAACGATTGTCCTCAATGGCGACGAACGCATTTTGCAAGTTGAGTGGTATCTGCTCAATCTTGACGGGCACGCGATTTTCCGTAGCGTGAATAATTGCAATCTCGTTGCCCGCCGAATCGTAAATGTGCGACGACGCCGGCGGCAGAATATCTTTCGACAAATCCGCCTTGACGTTAAGATTAGCAGTCACGAAGCCGATACCAACGCCGACCGCCATAACGATTATAAAAATAATTAGTCCGATAAAAATTTTCAGGAACGTTGAAGATTTTTTCTTCGGCGCATGTGGTTGAGGATTAACGCCGCGTTCCAAATCTATCCTGCCCATAAATTTCCCTCCTAAACGCCGCTTATCTTACCATAAATCAATTAGCCGCGTCTATAAAGCTTTGACAAAATTTGCCACTAGTATTTTATTTTTTAACGGGAACAATCAGCGTGAAAGTCGTACCCTTGCCGAGTTCGCTTGCTACGGAAATTTTAATGCCGTGATTGTCGGCAATCCATTTGGCAATCGACAAGCCCAGCCCGCTACCGTTCGCCTCGCTGACGAAATCCTCGCTGTCAATGCGGAAGAATCTATCGAAAATTTTATCCACATTTTCCGGCGCAATCCCAATTCCCGAATCCGAAATGCTCAAAAGAATTTTATCGCCGTCAATCACCGACGAAACTTTAATCGATCCGCCTTCGGGTGTGTACTTAACGGCATTGTCCAAAAAAATTCTCAACATCTGCCGAATAGTTGTTTCGTCGCCGAAAATCTGCGCGGGCGTATTTTTCGTAAGTTCAACCTTGTGCGTTTTGACGACGGTTTTCATTTTACTCATAACGTCGCCTACAATGTCGTCCAAGTCCAAAGTTTTTTTGTTAAGTTTTTGCCTGTGCTGGTCGGTGCGCGAGAGGAATAAAAGATTTTCCAGCAAGGCTTGCATATTTTGCGCTTCGGAGCCGATAATTTTAAGATTTTCTCTAAGGAGTGCCTCGTCTGCCGTGCCGTAAGTCTCGATAAATTCAATGTAGCCTTTGATGACGGCGGCGGGCGTTCTAAGTTCGTGCGAGGCGTCTGAAACAAATTTCTGTTGCTTGTTTATGCCGCCCTGCAACCTGTCCAGCATCTGGTTTAAAGTTTTGGCGAGTTCGTTAAGTTCGTCATTCGCCGTGCCGATTGGAATTCGCCCGCCCATTTTTTCAAAGGCAATTTCCCGCGCCAATTCGTTCATGGTTTTTATCGGCGTCAAAATTCGGCGACTAAGAGCACGTCCTGCGCAGATTGATAAAAAAATTCCGACGACATCCAGAGTCAATAAAAATTTTTCCAAGTCGTCGAAGAGTTTCAGCTCAGAAGTTATCGTTCGGAAAAAATAAAGCGTAACTGTTTCGTCGTCGTGCGTGTAATCTATTTTGTCGCAATAAATCAGCGCGGAACCGATTCGCGCAATCTCAAATTCATCGGCGGAAAAAAGCGGCGGGTCTTTCAAAATTCCCTTATTAAACATTTCAATCGACGGATAATTTTTGTCGGTGTCAATAAAAACGTTGCCGCGCTCGTCAACAACCCTAAGTACGACGCCAGCCACTAACGCACCACGAAAAACATTTGGATTGTAAGAAATATAATTTTCTTCCAGCTCCTTGAAAATTTCTCTAATCTGCTCCACGCTGTAGCGAATTGTTCTTTCGGCAGGGCTGTAAAGTGCCATCATTACGCCTAGCCACATCGCGAAATTTATTATAACGAGCAGAATCGCAAAGCACGCCGCATAGCCGATAGTTATTTTCGTGGAAATTTCAAAGCCGTTTATCTTGCGCTTAATTTTCTTAATTACGCTCATTGAAATGCCTTTCCTGTTCAAGTGAATCAACTTTACGTATGTTGACAAACTCCCCACGAAAGGGATTGTGCTATCCTCAACCGATGCTTCTAATGAAGGTGAAGTCTGACTCGGTCTCCTGCCTGGGTCGTTGTCCCAACCCTTCTTGCAAAATATTTATTACGGCGTTTCGGTCTCTATCGTGCATTGCGCCGCATTTCGGACACTTCCACTGCCGTATTCTTAAATCTTTCATTTGCGGATTCTTTTCTCCGCAGCAATGGCACAGCCGACTTGACGCAAAATATCTATCCACTTCGATTACAACCGTCCCGAATTTGCTTGCCTCGTACTTTAATATTTTAACGAAGTCGCTAAAGCCTAAATCGGAAATTTTTCTGCCCCAAAGTCTTTGCATTCCCTTTACATTCAAATTTTCTATGCAAATTGTGTCATACTCAAGGCAAAGTCTTCGCGCTGATTTGAAGTGGAAATTGTGCCGACGATTCGTCATCTTCTTATACACTCTTGCCAGATTCAATCTCGCTCGCTTTTTGTTGTTTGAACCTTTGCGCTTACGCGACAATTCTCGCGATGCTTTAGCTATCAACTTTGCGTTATTTGCGAAAAACAGCGGGCTTGTTACGTCTTTTCCGTCCGACGCCGTTAAAAACTTTTTTAATCCGAAGTCGAAACCGACGCTTTGACCTGTTCGCGCTTCCACTTCAAAATTTTTGGCGTCTGTCACCAAGTAAACGTAAATATCGCCCAAACTGTCCCGCTTGATTGTAACCGTCTTGATTTTTCCGTGAACTCGCCGCGATTGAAAGTATTTGTAGCGTTGTCCATTGATTGTAATCGTGCGGTTGTTTTCGTCGAGTTTCCAACCTGATTGCTTGAGTGTGAATGATTTATAGCGTTTTACTTTCTTGAACTTGGGCGGCGAGCAATGAACTTTGCGCTTGAGATTAGCGAAGAACAACTCAAAAGCCCTGTTGATTCTTTCGGCAACGTCTTGGACTGCTTGCGAGCCATACTTTGAACTTCGCGATTTTCTTTATCTTGGTCAAATGCTTTTTGAGCTTGTTTTGATTTAAAAATTTGCCAAACAATTTGTAATAGCGATTGTGCAGGGCAATGCAATGATTATACGTCAAAGCCGCCGCATTTATCTGCGTGTGGAGTTTGACGTTATGTTCCGACTTATAGAGTTTGAAACAAAAAGTCTTCATTGCATTCACCTCTATTATCATTTTAGCATTTCAAAAAAACAAAAACAATGTGCGCCTTATATCCTCTTACGGCGCGGACGATAATCAATCGGCGGCAGATTGTAAAGCTACAGAAAAATTTCATAAAGTACAAAGAAGGTTTGACAAGAAAATTAGCTTGACTTATACTGAAAATCAACGGGAGGAGGCGCGCAGATGAAAAAATTGTACATGGTCGGACTTGTGTTGATTTTGATTTTTGCGATTGCAATTATAGCTTATGGGGCGTGGCTCAACAAAAGCGGCGAACATCAAATAACCGAACGCATGGAAAACAGAACAATTCCCTTGCAGGGCGCAAAAGTTCAAGTCCGTGACCTTTATCCGGCATTATCGCTTGAAACGGTAAATTTATACTCAGAGGAAATGGCGGACGCCGTCGCGCTGATTGACGGACGCATTGAGCAAATATTTGTTTCAAAGAGTAGCAAAGTTAATCGTGGACAAGTAATTTTCACGCTGGTAAACGACGAGATACCGCTGAAAATTCAACAGGCAGATAGCTCAATCGCCAAAGCAGAAGCGCAACTTGCCAATGCAAAAAATAATTATGCACGCTACACACGGCTAAGAGAACGCGACGCAACATCAATAGAAAAATTCGACGAGGCAGAGGCGGCTTATTTCGCGTCGGAGGCGGCGTTAAAAGAGGCGCAAACAGTCAAAGAGCAATTATTAGTGCAATCTGCGCGGCAAGACGTGACAGCACCGATTGACGGCGAAGTTTTAATTTTATATCGTCAGCAAGGCGCGTATGTTCAGGCGGGCACGCCGCTTGCACTCGTCGGGAATTTTCAACGGCTGTTTTTCTCGTTGCCGGTCGACGATAAACACGCGCAAAGATTTGCACTCGGCGAAATGGCGGAGCTTAGCTTTACGAACAGCCAAATCTTGCGCAAGGCTTATGATACGGAGTATGCAGCGGGTAATCGCGGCGACGCAGAAGTTTTTTCCGTTGCAGTCAGGGAAATTATGCCCGGTTTAAATGAGCCGGCAAGTTTACGCAAAATAATTTTTGAGATTAACAACCGCAGTGGACTTTTGGAGCAACAAGCCTACACTGGCGCGATTTTAAAATTTGTTCGTCCACGAAAATCTTTAACGGTGCCACTTGCCGCAATGATTGATTCCAGTCGAAGTGCGGTTTTTGTCGTGACGGATAAAGATACTTTGGAACGCCGCGCAGTAAGAACCGGCGTGGACGACGGCAGATATATTGAAATTGTTTCTGGCTTGCAAGAGGGCGAAACTGTTGTTACGTCCGCTTCGGAAGGACTTAAAAACGGCATGAAAGTTACAGTGACATTGATAGGAGGCTAAAGCAATGCGGCAACAAAACAGTCAAATATTTAGCCAAGAGGCTCTCGATAAGCTTCGTTCGCCCGAAAAGCTCGATACAATGTTGCCGATAACGACGCCTGTTAGTTGGATGGCATTAATCGCGGTGCTCGTGCTGTTATTTGCGGTGGTGCTTTGGTCGATTTACGGCGCGTTCACAGTCAAGGCAGAGGGCATGGGGCTAATCATGGACTCGGCGGGCTTAATGAACGTTTCACACACTTCCACCGGTAAAATTGCGCAACTGTACGTTCGCCCCGGCATGACTATAAAAAAAGGCGACTTAATCGCACACATGGAGCAAGCCCAACAATCCGCTGATACGCGCATGGCTCAATACGGCATGGGGCTTGCCTCCAGCGACAAAGACGCAATGGGGCGCGCCTACCAATACGATGCCAAACGCTATCAACAGGACGTGGCGGAAGATGTTTACAGCGATTACGAAGGCATTGTTGATGAGGTTATGGTTGATGTCGGCTCGATGATTAGTGCAGGTACGCCGATTTGTTCCGTGCGTATGACGCAAAACCGCGAAGACATGACAGGCTTGCTTTATATTCCGCTTGATAAGGGCAAGCGCGTTGAACCTGGTATGACAATTCAGCTTGCACCAAATGGAGCGGACATATCTCAAACAGGTAGTCTAATCGGCGTTGTCAGAAGCATTTCACAATACCCAATGACGATAAACGGAATTCAACAGCATCTGGGCAACGCGCAACTTGCACAATGGATTTTGCAAGCTCAAAATTCGTCGGTTATGGAAGTCGTCTTTGACCTCGTGAAAGACTCTAACGACAAGTCGGGTTATCTTTGGACGTCCAAAGTCGGCGAACATAAGCCGATAACGCCGGGCAGTTTTTGCACAGGTTCGATAATAATTGAGCGCAAGCCACCGATTGAAAAAGTTTTTTACAAGTTAAGTCAGTGGCTTAGGAGCAGATAATAAAAAAACAACGACACCAATTTACTTGTCGTTGCTCGTAAATCTTGTTATTCAGCTGAAATAATTTTTACACCTAATTTTTCTGCCGCTGCAATAAGGTTTTCGGAAAGTCTAGCTTCGGTAATAATGCCGTCAACTTTATCAAGCGGTGTAAAACAGTAAGTGCTCTCGACGCCGATTTTACGCGCTTCGGCAATTACATAAGAAGTTTTGCTAAGTTCAATCATTCGCGCCTTATGGACGCCGGCAGCGGTGTCACGCGAGGTTAGCGAATTTTTTTTGATGTCGACGCCGAACGAGCCGATAAAAGAAATATCCGGACGAAAGTTTGAAAGAAATGTCATGTTCAGCACGTCCGAAAAACCGTCGCGGCTCTGATTAATTTGCCCACCGGCGAAAAATAAATTTATCTTGGGATTGCGTGCAAGCATGACAAGCACATCAACCATATTTGTAAGGATTTTATAATTAGTCTCGGTTTTTTCTAAAATTTGCGCGATAGCAATACTAATCGTGGAAATGTCCAAGAAAACTAAATCTTGGGCTTTTATGAGTTTGACGGCGGCGGCGGCAATTTTACGTTTTGCTTCCACGTCGGAAATTCTGCGCCGTTGCGCCTCTGTCATTTGAAGTTTCTCCTCTATAGTCACTGCTCCGCCGTATGTACGTCTCAATTTCCCGTCCATTTCCAGCGAGCTTAAATCTTTACGTATTGAATCCTCTGTTACACCGAAAATTTCTGCCAATTCCTTTACCAAAACTTTGCCATCTTGCTTGAGCATTTCTAAAATTTTAGCTTGTCTCTCTTCTAAAAACATTTTCGATACTTCCTTTAGAATTTTCTTTAACAAAGTCCGTGTGCTCCACGGTGACTTTTTATTTTAAAAGCTTGGCTTTTTTATGTCAACATTTATACTTTATTGCCCATGAAAATAGCTCTTGAAAAAAATTCTCCTGTTGGTTATAATTTGATTGCTTGAAAAACAAAAATGCTCCGCGAGTTTGCGAAGCGAAAGTTGCTTGAAGGCGGTTTAGCCCCACGTCGTGTCTAGCTGTTTGAAAAATATTCAGCCGCACTGCGCCTGGAAAGCTTAGGCGGCTGTTCTTGTGAGTGTCAAGAGGATTATACCCGTCAAGATAATCACACGAATGATAATCTTAAACATCACTCGCACTTCCCCCTTTCCGGGGACCTTGGATTCAACCGCCCTTTGCCGCTAGGCATCAAGCGTGTTAATTATAAATCATAAACCGCTGAATTTCAAGGCGGTTTCATTTTTTTTACAGCATATAAAGCTCTTGAAAAAATTTTTCCTATTGATTATAATTTAATCGCTTGAAAAACAAAAATGCTCCGCGAGTTTGCGAAGCGAAAGTTGCTTGAAGGCG
>CAMJKR010000050.1 GCA_946406415.1 uncultured Selenomonadales bacterium
CTAAAGACGAAAGTATCTTTACCCTTGCCGCCAGTCAAGTTGTCATTACCTGCGTCACCCAATAAAGTATCGTTGCCGTCGCCGCCGCCGCCGCTTAAGCTGTCGTTACCTGCACCGCCGAGGAGTTTATCATTACCAGCCGTGCCGCTAAGTGTGTCGGCACCGTCGCCGCCGCTTAAGCTGTCATTACCCGCGTTGCCAAAAAGTTTATCGTTAGCTTTGCCGCCCGCAATAGTATCTGCTCCGCTCCCGCCAGTAAGCGTACTCGCCGAAGTGCCGCCGGTTATCTTAATCGCGTTCGTAACAGCTGAGCCATCGACATTTGTAAAGTTTTTGGCGTCGAAAGTCCCTTTGAAGGTTGAAGTCAACGTAACTGATTTGCCATTGACAATCCTGTCGGCATAGTAGGTGTAAGCCGAAAGAACGCTGTCTTTGTCGTTGACGATTTTAACAACCTTGCCCTGTGCGGCGTCTTTAACGGTGATTTTGCCGCCGTCGGTCGTGATGATAACATCTTTGCCGCTGATTGAAGGCGTTGCCTTAGTCGTACCGGTGAGTTTAATTTTATCGTCGTTACCGAAACTGTAGAGGACATCGTTGCCGTCGCCCTTTGCGTAGAGGAATGTGTTGTTACTTCCGAGCGTAGCAGTATCGTTACCCTTGCCGCCACTTATCACGAGATTTGAACCACTACTTGTAATTTTATCGGCATTGGCAGTACCGGTCAACGTCTTATTCTTAAAGTCGCCGCTAAGTGCCAGAGTGTAACCACCGGCATTACTCTTAACGCCGACGTTGCTGTTGAAGTTACTCGCTGTAAGTTTAACAGTGCTGCCGCTCAAGGTCGGAGTGCCTTTAACACCGCTGAACTCGATTTGATTCGCGCCCGCAACCGAGGAATTATAAGTTACAGCAGTCTTTTTACTATTTAAGGCGTAATAGGAGCCTGTGCCGTCTTTGAGGTAAGCAACGTTGCCGCTGGAAAGCGTCGTCCATTTCGAGATATTTTCCTTGGTCGTGTCAACGTCGCTGGCAAGAGCCATAGTGTAACCGCCAGTATTCGCGCTGAATGTGACGTTCTTAGCGTTGAGGTTAGCGGCTTTCAACGTGACGATCTTTTTGCTCGTGTCTACGACGATTCCGCTTGCAGATTTAATGCCGCTTAGCGTGAACAAGTCGATAGCATCCTTAGCCGTCGTGTACTTGATTGTAGTCTTAGCAGAGTCGAGAGCATAACCCGCAGTATTGCTTTCCGATTTATAAGTTGAGCCGTCGAAGTGAGCCGCAGTAGTTTTCGCCGCGTCGACGCCACTAAGAGCCATAGTGTAGTCGCCGGTAATAGAAACGTTCTTGCCGGTGAGATTGTTAGCGTTGAGAGTGACAGTTTTCTTAACTATATCGACGCTGATAGACTCGGTGTTCTTGACGTTAGACAAGGTAAACAAATCAGACTCTTCAACAGCGGGAGTGTAGAAAATAGACTTCTTGTCGGATGAGAGGGAATAACCAGCAGTCTTACTGGCGGATTTGAAGGTATTGCCGACAAAGTGAGCGTCAGTCGGAGTTGAAGGGTTAACGCCGTCGAGAGCAAAGGAATAGCCGCCGGAGTTCGAGGAGAAGGAAATAGATTTAGCGTCAAGATTATCGCTCTTAATAGTGACGGTCTTTTTACTCGTGTCGACGTTGATGCCGTCGGTAGATTTAACTCCATCAATTACTATTAAAATATTTTTTAGCGTGCCATACGTTGCCTTCGTTCCATTTGTTTTCCAATCAGGAATTTCATTGCCAAGAATATTTACATTATCCAAGGATGCCGCACCAACTAAACTTATTGAACCATTGCTGACCTTTACGATTATATCCGAGCCACTTTTTTTCGCTGAATAAGAACCGCCGGAAATACTCAGCGTATCATTTGAATCAAAACCTTTAATCAAATCGAAACCGTCACCTAAGACATATTGAAAAACTTCTCCTTGATTAGAACCGCTTAACGTATCATTGCCTTTGCCGCCGTCGATTGTAATGTTTTTGAGATGATTCTTCTGGACGAGCGTTATAACGTCATCGCCGTCATCGCCATAAAAAATAATATTTGCGTCTTCGTCGGAACCGTCTGCCGTTCCATGATAAACGTTTTTTATAGTGTCATTACCGGAACCGCCGTGTATAGTGGAATTTTTTCCCCAGAAATAAAGATCGTCTTTGCCGTCGCCGCCGTCCCAGTAATTAAAATTATCACCGTACTCAATAGTATCATCACCTGTGCCGCCGAGAACCGTCGTATAATCACCATTAGCTTCAATGGAATCATTGCCTGCGTCGCCAGACAAAGTATTGTAAGAGTAAGTGCGAGAGCCATAAGAAATTCTGTTTTCTGTATGAATTGTATCGTTCCCTTCGCCGCCCGCTATGGACATGTATTTTCCCGTGAAATAATCAATCACGTCATTGCCCGCGCCAGAATTAACCGTGTCACTGCCGCTACGAGTATTTATGCTGTCATTGCCGCTACCAGTTATGATAATGTCGTCAATATCGGTTGCAGTTATTGACCAGCCTTCATTGCCGCCGACAATGCTCTGTGCAACGAGATTTTCAGCAACGTAATTTCTGTTTTTAGCAGTACCGATTTTAAGATTACCGCTTGAAGAAGCGGTTTCCGAGTTCTTTTCGCCGCTTATGTAATAAGAATTTGCGGTTGTATTGAGTTGAACTTTCGCCGTGATATTTCCGAAGGCAGGAGCATCTATGTCGGAAGCTTGTTTGGCAAGATAACGCCAGAGCATATAGCCTGCTGAATATTGATAAGATGACTGCTTTCCGAGCATGTGCCGTTCTAGCAAATCAGCATCATCTGCAAGCTTTCTAATCTCGCTCGTACGCCAATCATCTATGCCGTGCGTCAGCTCAGCCAATCCCTCTGTCAAATAACCTTTGGAGAAATTACTGTAGGCAACGTGAGTAAATTCGTGAGCAAATACTCTGTCAAGCCCACCGGCATCAAGGTCTGAATCGCCATTGAAATGAGTATCCGACATGTCTATATACATTGAGCCGCCGCTGACAATTCCCCAAAAACCTTTTACGCCATATGGATGTTGGCTTTCGTCGTCCAAAACGTAAAGATTTATTTTGTCGCCTTCCTTGAAAGTTATGCCGTAAGATTCTTCGATAAGCTTTAAACTTTCTTCGACCCACCAGCTGTAAGCACCGTTTAAAACGCGCTTTTTTTCGTCGCTGAGTTCCTCATAGCCTTCTGCTCTTTCGGGAAGATAGATGCTCAAATTGCGTTTTGTGAAAGTCTTGCCGCTGTAACTGCTCAAATTTGCAACTGGTAAAGTTTCGGGCATAATATCTTCGGCAGTTTTAATTTTTAAGCCGCCTGCGTCCCAACCCGTAATTGCGCCTGTGTCGGTGTTGTCGAGAATTATTCCGCAGTATTCACGCAAGAATTTATCGGAATCGTTGGCAGTGCGACAATCGGCGACGAAATGATCAAGCAAATCTTGAGTATCTTTAAATCTTGAACAAGCTCTGACCGCCGCGTCAAAAGTTTTTGTCTCATCTGTTCTTCCCGTCTCAGGATCGAAGCCGTTCATTGTCGTATCTTTCAAGAAGTCCATGATTTTTTTGATAACATCTTGCGGAGAATAATCCGTGCCATAAATTTGAGTAGTTGTATTTCCTGTTGAGTCCGTGACGGTTATTGCGTGATTTTTCATGTTCTTAAGCGTCAAGAAGCCCTTGCCGATTTTGAAAACCAAATCATCACCCGCGAAGGAATAGCTGTCCACTTTGCCCGACGTGAGTTTGACTGTATCTTCGCCGCTGTAATTTGTGATAATCACATTGCCGCCGTTGTATGTAAAAGTTTCTGATTTTCGATAGTCGCCAGACAATACATCATCAACATTTAACCCGTCTTTGAGAAGAATTTGTGAGCCGGAATAATTTTTGCCGTTAATCGTAATTTCTCGTGCAGTGTCGCTGTTGTTTATCGTAACAGTGCTTACAGTTGAAGTCGAAGAATCGCCGGAAAGAGTTATTTCGCCAACAGTATTTGTTGCGCCATCGTCGGCATAGCCCGCACCAATTCCGACGCCGTTTTCAAGAGAGTTTGCAGTAACGATTGCATCACCGCCGATTGAAATCGTTCCCATTTTTTTATTGCAGTTGTAAGAGCTCCGATATTTAGCATGACCAGAGCCGATACCTGCGCCATATTTGTTTGCTGTCGCCGTGACATTAGCTGAGCCATTGATTGAGATATTTCCAGCCGAGCCGTTGTTATAACTTTCACCACTACCAATACCCGCGCCGCCGTTTGTTGAAATTGAAGTCACAATAGCGGAATCGGTTATTTTAATGTTTCCTGCTTCTCCTCCGTAACCTGAACCAATGCCGGCACCTGAATAACTTGTTGCGTTAATTTTTGTGTTGCCGCCTATAGTAATGTTTTTAACCGATCCTTTTGAGCTACCTTCGCCGCTACCGATACCTGCACCGTATTTGCTTGAAGAGGTTACTTTTGCCGAGCCGCTGATTGCGATATTACCAATAGAACTGTACTGACCAGAGCCGATACCTGCGCCGCCTATGCCCGACGCCGTGATTGTTCCGCCGTTAATTTTTATGTCTGCAGAACTTTCTTCCGTTCTGTCGTTGCCGATACCTGCGCCGCCGTAAGTACCTTGCGCTTGAACGTCCAAAGCTCCTTCGCCGTCGATCGTCAAGCCGCCGCCGACGTGAATTCCCGCTTCATGATCAGCTGAGGTTACAAGATTATTCGTCCCGATTAAAGTCAATTTGTTGTCTATGCCCGAACCGAATTTGATAACGTTGCCTACTTTATTCGCAATGTTTAAATTTCTGATTGTCAAATCTGCCGTCTTGGAATTAACAACGATATTTACGCTTTTCAATTTGCCTGCGCTCGTTCCGTCAATAGTAACTGCTTCGGTTGTGTTGATTGTGATTGTCCCGATAAAATTTTCAGGCAAAGTATATTTTCCGCCCGCCATGATATTGGAATTGAAATCTTCGTTTGTCTTTTGCCCGTCAACAAAAATGAATTTCGATTCGCCCGAATATTTTTTGCCGTTTATCGTGATGATTTTTAAATCGTCGCTGTTTACGATTGTAACTCTGCTTTTGTCAGAAGAGGAAGTGTCGCCTTCAAGCGTAATTGCGCCTGCGTTGTAATTGAATTGAATAACTCCTCCTGAACCGTAAGGACTGGTATCGCCGATGTCAATAGAACCTTTTGTACCGCCGCCGCCGTCGTGAGTGAGTCCTGCGCCTATGCCGACGCAATTAAATTCACTTATCGCCGTAACAGTTGCGTCGCCGCCGATTTTAATATCTCCGACCATGCTGTCATAGCCTGAAGTTTTGGTAGTATAATTGACCCAGCCGCCGCTACTGTAACCCGAACCGATAGCCGTCGCATTTCTGCCCGCGATAGCAGTGACATTTGCCGTACCGTTGATAATTATATCGCCGTCGACAGAACCGTTTCTGCCTCCGCCAATACCTGCACCACCGTCATTATAATTGGCAACAATATCCGCACCCGCGCCGCTTGCTGCAGTGACAGTGCCGCCACTGATTATAATATTTCCCTTAATGGTTCCGCCTGAAGAGTCTAAAGAGCCGTGACTTGGTCCATCAGAGCCAATACCTGCTCCCCAACCGCTTTTGGCAATAATTGTGCCGTCTTTTATGGTGATGTCTCTTTCTAAAGAGCCGCCGATGCCTGCACCATAATAGCCCGTTGCCGTAATTTCGCCGCCGTTAATTGTTATGGAACCAGCTTTTCTCGAATCCGCTCCGCCAATTCCCGTTCCATTGTACGTTCCTTGAGCATTTATCGTGCCACCGTTGATAACAATATCGTTGACATAGCCGCCGTACCAACCTGTACCAATGCCTGCACCGTTTGAACTTGTCGCCGTGACGTTGCCGCCATTAACGATAATGTCTCCAACAGAATTCAGCGAAGAATTATATTTCACGGAATAATTTCCAGCACCGCTGCCGATTGCTGCGCCATATCCAGCTTTTGCGTTTATAGTTCCACCATTGATTATTATGTCTCCAAGCGGACTCATAATATCCAGATTCGCGTCGTCATTGTAAGCATTGCTCCCGATAGCAGCTCCATCTTTTGCAGTTACGTTCAAGATTCCTTCGCCGTCAATTGTCAGACCGCCGCCGTTGTTTATGGCTGAAAAGTAATTGTCTTTTGTTTTTAAAGTATTTGTTCCAGCGAGAGTCAGCTTATTGTCCTTACCAGTTCCGAATTTGATAATGCTTCCTGAACTATTGGTAATATTTAAATCTTTAATTTTTAGATTCGCAGTTTTAGAATTAACAGTGATGTTGACGTTACTTAAAGCACCCGCGTTGGTACCGTCAATAGTGACGGCGTCCGTAGTGTTGATTATAATCGTACCAGTATAGTCTGATACGATAGAATATGTGCCGCCGGAAGTTATCTTCATTTCAGACATTATCCTCACATCCTTTCGTGTGAATAGTCAAGCCAAGTGCAACATAGTAGAAAAATATACTTTCCTTGGTGTTTTATAACCCAAACATTTTCTAGGTCTTTGATTGAGTTGGTCAGCAACAGCTTGCAAATTCTCCACTAACATTGCTAAAGTCGTAGCCCTTAGGAAAATATTCCCTAAGCAAGCCGTTGGTGTTCTCGTTGGTGCCACGTTGCCACGGTTGATGCGCCGACGGAAAATAGAACTCAACCCCTAATGCTTTAGTAACATTACCATGTCGACGAAATTCTCTATCATGGTCGGGTGTAACAGAATAAAATGGTTGCCCGTGCAATAACACTTTCAAGGCTTCTTCGACTTGATTACAATCTAGTTTATCTAACTTGCAGTAAAGAAGATAACGACTTTTCCTATCTACCAAAGTCAGCAACGCATTTTTCTGATTTTTCTCCCAGATTGAGTCCGCTTCGAAATCGCCGAGCCGACTACATTCTTTCGCCTCAACAGGACGAGTTGCAAGTTCGTTACTGATAGGGATTTTCCCACGCTTTGTCACTTGTCCTTTTATTCGACGCGGTTTGCCCTTATGACGAAGTTTTCTTATGGCTCCGCGATTTCCGGTTGAGCGTTTTTGTTCCGCTGTGTCGAACCTTGCCGCGTAGATTGCTCGATAAATTGTTTTGTAGCTTATTTGAATGGGGTAATTTTCGAACTTGAGGCGAGCAACGATTTGTTAGGGCGATCAATGATGTTCAAGGAACAAATTTTTTTACAAGCGCAAATAATTCAGCATGGACAAGTATTTTATGCGGTCGGCATTTTTTCCGTTGCCTCAAGTAGCGTGCTCGGGCTTTACTTAGCAAGTACTCTGGGTTATTGCGATCAGGTTCGCGGGATTTTACTTGTTCTGCCGAGATTTTTAGCGATTTGGCAAATTGAGCAATTCTTAGCTCGATAAATCGCTATCAATTTGCGTTCCGTTAATTGTACATTCAAGCACTAAAAAAGGAAAGCTTTACAAGTAAAAATTTTTAATATGACAACTAAAAAACAATGAACAAATACATTTTTAAACGAGGTGTGATTTATTCAAATCGGTCATTATATTGATGTTGGAAGTTTTCATTTGTACTCTCGTATTCCTTGATAAGGCAGTAAAAAACGTTCTAGAAGATTTTGAGAAAATATATGTTTACTTTATTTAAGACGTGTGTTTTAAAATATGAGCGAGAATAGAATTGCGAAGAACTAAGAAGCGTTTAGAAAAAGGTCGTAAGGGCATTTGTGCACGTCTAAAAATTTTTCCACGAAGTCACTACAAGGAATGAAATTCATTAAGGAAGAAGTTTTGCAAAGAATGTTTGTTGTCAGCGAAGAATTGTCAAAAAGCTAGTCGTTGAGGGAATAGAAGCCGACTTTTTCAACGAGTTGCCCGACATACAAAAAACGAGTAAAATTGCAGTTCTTTATCGAAGTTAGAATCATCATAAAGAGCTTGAAGCTGTTTTTCGATTAGCTCAAGAGAAGGAAGTAAACGATTAGAGTCAGAGCGTAATTTTTCAACTTGATTTTATCGCAAAGAGAATCACCGTAGAGACTATAGCACAAGGATTTAGGTTTGTCACGGAATGCACTCAAATAGTGCAAAAATAGTGCACGCGGATTTTGAGGAAGTGGTAGAATAAGGCAAAGTAGATTTTTCGGAAAATGTTCACTTATGCATTTCACTGCGTGAAATGCCAAAAATCCCGCGTTACGACGCGAAAAACAGCTAAAAAAATTATGCCAGTCGCTCCGCTCCTTGAACCTGCGGTTAGCTCACGAAAGGAAGAAAATCTTCTTTGGCAATGTATCATTTCCGTATCAAGTCGGATAAAAAACCCAACGGAACAAAAATTTCAGCTGTCCAGCACGTTGATTATATCAATCGTGAAGGCAAATTTTCTACGCCGGAACAATGGCAAGAAGAAAATAAATTCGGCGGCGATTTCATTTCCTCCGAGAAATTTCCAAATGCTTTTAGCGGACAAAATTTTCTCCTTTATAAAACTGATGACTTTGGCTCAATCAGAAATTCTCAGCGCGGTATCGAAGTAACCAAAAACGCTTCAGAAGAAACTATCGCTACTGCTCTCCTTCTTGCTTACGAGACAATGAATCATCATCCGCTTATTATTCACGGTTCTGATGATTTCAAAAAGGCAGTATTAAAAACAGCTATCCATCAAGACCTTCCCATTTCTTTCGATGACCTTTCCTTCCAAAATGATTTCTTGCGCTACAAAGAAGTTGACTATCCTGACCGAAAAAAGTTTGCTCTCACTACTGCCCAGAAAATTTTGCAACGCATTGAAAAAACTAATGCTCAGTCTCATCTTGAATATATCAACCGCGAAAAAGCATACGAGAATCGCGGGGCTTGCATTTTTCATTCTCATCACTTGCCTAAATGGGCGCACAATGACCCCAAAAAATTTTTTCAAGCCGCCGACAAATATGAAGGTGTCGGGCATCGAAGGTATGTTGAAATTGAATTTGCCTTGCCTAATGAATTAAAAACAGTCGAGCAATACCGTCAAATTATTGACGTTTTCATTGCTAAGCATTTGAGCGAGCATTACTACGCCTATGCAATTCACGACAAAATAGGAATGTTGTCCAGTCAGCGTCATCCGCACGTGCACATCATGTTTTCAGAACGCTTGATTGACGACGTAGAAAAAATTAAAGAGCGTTCAGCCAATGCTTTTTTTCTTTATCCTGCACGGAAGAAAAAAGATGGCACAGAACCGTCTTTCGAGGAGAAATGGAAACGCGGGGCTCCTAAAGACCGCAAGTGGTGTAATCATCAATACGTTACTGAGCTTCGCGCTGA
The DNA here is from genome assembly GCA_946406415.1 of uncultured Selenomonadales bacterium. Taxonomy (GTDB): domain Bacteria; phylum Bacillota; class Negativicutes; order Selenomonadales; family Selenomonadaceae; genus Quinella. The sequence goes on from CAMJKR010000050.1 coordinate 9,394, forward strand.
CTTTGCTCAAATCCAAAATGCTGTATTGGAGAAGAATGGCTTTTCCATTCGTGTTGACCATAGAACACTACAGGCACAGAAGGAAGAAGCGGAACAAAACGGAGATTCTTCCCTTGCTCGTCTTTTCAGTCGTGTACCGGAAAAATATATCGGAGTCATTTCTTGCCAAGATTATGAAGAACCGCGCTTAGAACGATTGAAAATATTTCGGGGATTGCGTGAACGCCATTTCGATTTAGTCATGAAACTCGACGCTTCAACTAAAGAAGCTGACGAATTGGAAATTAAGGACGACGTTCATTTTGTTTCTTCTCGAATCAAATCTTTAATCGAATCGAAAGAATACTCCGAACAAAAATTTGCCGACCCATTTCTTGCGGGCTTGAAAAATAAAATGCTAACTGCTGTTGCTCAAGTTAATAAATGGAAGCGTGCTATTATTTCCCAGCACGATGCCGAAGAACAAGCCAAACTCGAATACATGACAAAATCCGAGCGAGAACTGTGGCAAAAATATTTTGAAACGCTGGCGCAGAAAAAGCTATTGGAAGAATTTTTGAAAACGCTTAAAAAGCCCGAAGAATCTGATAAGGAAGCAACTCTTGCCTTTGAGAAAATTGCTTCCGGCGTTAAAAACCAAATTGCCGACCTTGATACCTCGCTCTCTTCCATGAAAAAACGTGTTGAAGACATACGCCGCCATCTTGAATTACCTGATTGTAGAAACAACATTCTGCTTGTCTCTCATAAGATTTTGCAAGCAAATACTCATGCAAGGCAAATGCTAAAACGCGCAAACATTGATTTAGACAAAGCGGTCGATGACCTTAGGAATGCTTTATTCGCTCAGTCCTTAAAAGAACCCAAAACCACTTTCAAGACCCGCGAAGTTTACGACCTATTTCGCCAGCAGTATCGCGCCTTGAAAAAGGAACATGAGGATTTGTTCGCTGAAAAATTTCACCTCCAACGCCAGATAATTTCGCCGCAACGCGCTATC
>CAMJKR010000051.1 GCA_946406415.1 uncultured Selenomonadales bacterium
CTAGACAAGACGCCGAACTTAAAGCTAAACAGGACGCTGAACTTAAAGCTAGACAGGACGCCGAACTTAAAGCTAAGCAAGACGCTGAACTTAAAGCTCAACAGGACGCCGAACTTAAAGCTAAACAAGACGCTGAACTTAAAGCTCAACAGGACGCCGAACTTAAAGCTAGACAGGACGCCGAACTTAAAGCTAAGCAAGACGCTGAACTTAAAGCTCAACAGGACGCCGAACTTAAAGCTCAACAAGACGCCGAACTTAAAGCTCAACAAGACGCTGAATTTAAAGCTAGACAGGACGCTGAACTTAAAGCTCAACAGGACGCCGAACTTAAAGCTAGACAAGACGCCGAACTTAAAGCTAGACAGGACGCCGAACTTAAAGCTAAGCAGGAACGCGAACGCGAATTAGAACGGCGCGAACAAGAGCTTGCACGGCGTGAACGTGAACTTAAGGAGCAAGAAGAGCGCGAACTTAAAGAACAACAAGAACGCGAGCTTAAAGAAAAACAAGAACGCGAACTTAAAAAGCAACAGGAACGCGAACGCGAACTTGAAAAACGCGAAAAGGAACTTGAAAAGCGCGAAAAGGAACTTAAGGAAAAACAAGAGCGCGAACTCAAAAAGCAACAGGAACGCGAGAAAAAAGAAAAACTCGAACGCGAAATTAAAGAACAGCGCGAACGCGAAAAGGCTCTCAAGGAAAAGGAAAAGCAGGAACGTCGCGACAAAAAAAATAAAGATAAACAAGAGGCTGGCGACGATAAGTCCAAAGAGACTAACGAGCAGTTCAAAGAGCTTGAAGAGGAATTGGATACAATCACCGCGCTTGAAGGCAAAAAAATCGTCATTGACCCCGGACACGGCGGCAACGACGCGGGCGCAATCGGTCCAACGGGTGTCATGGAGAAAAATGTTACGCTCAAAGTTGCTTTGGAGCTTAAAAGAATGCTTGAGGCGGAGGGTGCAGAAGTTATCTTGACCCGCGAAACTGATAGAACCGTTTCCGACAAGGGAGCAAAAGCCTCCGATATTGAGGAACTTGGCGCAAGGTGCGACGTTGGCAATCGTAACAGAGCTGACATTTTCATTTCGATTCACGCTGACAGCTTCACACGCCCCGAAGCGCGCGGCACGACCGGTTATTACTACAGCAAGAGCACGAGCGGCAGAGGGCAGAAACTTGCCGATTGTATTCGTCGCAACTTAGTCGAACAACTCGGCACGCCAAGTCGCGGAACTCAACCTTGCAATTTCTACGTTGTCAAACATACCGATATGCCCGCCACGCTTATTGAATTAGGTTTCATCTCGAACAAGGAAGAGGAAAAACTTCTGGATTCTAAAGAAGGCGTTCAGAAGGCGGCACAAGGTATTCTCGACGGCATTGAAGATTATTTCGGCTAAGAATTTTATACACAAAAAAACACCTTCCAAAATCTGGAGGGTGTTTTTCTTTAGTTGCCTTTGAACTTCAACACGAGGAAAGCGTCAAAAAGGCAACACAAGGAATCCTCGACAGCATTGAAGATTATTTCGGCTAAAAATTTTATACACAAAAAAACACCTTCAAAAATCTGGAGGGTGTTTTTTTTTATTAGTTGCCTTTGAACCTCAGCGCGAACATTGTAATATCGTCGGATTGTTCAGCCTCGCCAACGTGTTCTGCTAAATCGCCGCGAACATTTTTTAACAGCGTCTTCAAGTCGGCGCGACAATCTGTCGAATTCATGAACGCTATCAATCTGTCGGGCAAATATTCTTCCTCTGCTACGTTTAAAGCCTCTGTTACGCCGTCAGTGTAGAGGAACAATAAATCGCCGCGCTTGAGGAAAATTTTCTGCTCAACAAACGGTATGCCGTCCATAGGTCCGAGAACAAAATTTTTCTTAACGTCGAGGAAGTCGCAATGATTTTCTTCCGCGTGATAAATTACTGGCGGATTGTGTCCCGCGTTAACAAAAGTAAATTCGCCCGTCTCCAAATCAAGCACGCCGATAAATGCCGTCACGAACATCATAGCCTCGTTATTGGCGCAAAGTTGCTCATTGGCAGCGGCAACCACAGGAGCCAATCCATTTTGCTTGTAAAAACTCGTAGCAAAGTTGTCCAAAATATTTTTGCTGATAACCATAAACAGCGCGGCGGGAATGCCCTTGCCTGAAACGTCAGCAACCGTTATCGCCAAATGTGTCTCGTCCAAGAAGTAAAAATCGTAAAAGTCGCCGCCAACTTCTTTAGCGGGTGTCATCGTCGCATAAAGTTCAAAATCTGCGCGGTCGGGAAAATCTTTAGGCAACATGCCGCGTTGAATCTCTGTAGCAACGTCGAGTTCTGTGGCAAGGCGTTCCTTATCAGCAGTTTCTTTAGCCAAATTCGACATGTAATTTTTAAGTGCGCCCGTCATTTCGTTAAAGCAAATTGCAAGGTGTTCAATCTCGTCGCCGGTGTGTATGTCAAGCTTTTTATCCAAGTTGCCGCTTGCAATTTCGCGCACGCCGTTTGAAAGCTCATGAATCGGCTTGACGAAACGCCGCGAAAGATTTGTTCCCATTAAAAACAAAATTATCAGCAACGCAACGGGAATTATTATAACAAGATTATTGACGTAAGAATATTGTTGGCGCATTTGATTTTGGAGCTTGCTAACTTGCTTTAAAAAATAATCTTGAGTGTTTTCCGTCGCCTCCGAAATTTCCGATTCAGGAACGAGCATACCAAAGCTCCAGCCCGTCTCCGGCATCGGCGCAAAAGCAAGGAAAAAAGTTTCTTCGTCTAATTTAATCGGAACAACATCTTGCTCGCCGTCAATCATTCTTTTAGCCGCCGCCGCTAAATCTTCTTCGGGATTGTTCCTTAAATCACTCCCGCCCGATCGCGAAACGAGATCATCGCCATAATCATTCACGGCAAGGATACCCTTTTTTTGCGTCGAGAAAATAATTTTGCCTTGATTATTCAACACGAAATTGATAACGCCCTGGCTCTCGGTGAATTCGTTAATCCAGCCGTAAAGGTCGGTGTTTGAAGAGTCCAAACCCGCAACGCCAAGCATATTGCCTTCCGCGTCGTAGAAGGGAGCCGACGCGCCGATTTGTTGATAGCCGCCAATTTCAATCGTGGAATAAAGGTCAGAAACAACCGGCTTGTTGGCATTTTTAGCGGCGATATACCAGGGACGTTTGCGCGGGTCGAATTCGTAAATGCGCTCGTAAGAAAAATGAACGGTATCTTCAAGATTTGTATTGCCATTTTTATCGACGACAAGGCGGGCGCAAATGTACCAACCTTTTTCGCCGCCAACAAAAGCAGTAGCGTTAAAGCCCATATAACTTTTCAAAAGTTCGGGCAAAATATCTTTAACGTTGGCTACCAAATCCTGTTCCCGCTGAATTTCGGGAGTAATGTGGTCGCGTATATCGGGCGCGTAAATCCGATAAAGTTCGGCATTGTGAATTTGGTCGGTGCGCGGGTCGGGTAAAGTTTTCGGCGAATAATTTTCGGGGTGCGACATTATCTCTGTCACAGCATTTGCCAAAATCGTAGCGTCTTCGCGTGTGACGGTCATTTTCCTATCAATGAATTCTGCTTTAGCCTCTGCAAGTTCGCCGAGTGTATCTTTGAGTTGAGCGATTAAAAGTTCTTCGGTATAATCCGCGCTCTTTTCGCCAAGCTCGACGCTCATCGCCGCCATATCTCGTTGCACGGCGTTTTTGCCAAAGTAAGCAAAAATACTCAGCACAATTAACGTCGCAAGCCCCGTGCCCAAAACTAGTATTAAAACTTTTTTGTGTATGTTAAGCCTCATTTTTTTTGAACCTCAACGCGAACATTGTAATATCGTCGGATTGTTCAGCCTCGCCGACGTGTTTTGATAAGTCGCCGCGAATATTTTTAAGCAAAGTTTGTAAGTCAACTTTACAATCCGTCGAATTCATGAACGCTATCAATCGGTCAGGCAAATATTCTTCCTCTGCCACGTTCAAAGCCTCCGTTACGCCGTCAGTGTACAAGAACAATAAATCGTCGTGCTTGAGGAAAATTTTCTGCTCAACGAACGGAATTTCGTCCATTGGTCCCAGAACAAAATTTTTCTTAACGTCGAGGAAGTCGCAATGATTTTCTTCCGCGTGATAAATTACTGGCGGATTGTGTCCCGCGTTAACAAAAGTAAATTCGCCCGTCTCCAAATCAAGCACGCCGATAAATGCCGTCACGAACATCATAGCCTCGTTGTTAGCGCAAAGTTTATCATTGGCTTTGGCGACGACTTCAGCAAGTCCCTCGCGATTGAGCGTCGATACGGCGAAATTTTTCAAAACAGTTTTGCTGATAACCATAAACAGCGCGGCGGGAATGCCTTTGCCAGAAACGTCAGCAACAGTTATCGCCAAGTGCGTTTCGTCGAGCATATAAAAATCGTAAAAATCGCCGCCAACTTCCTTAGCGGGTGTCATCGTCGCGAGGAGTTCAAAATCTGCGCGGGCGGGGAAATCTTTAGGCAACATGCCGCTCTGAATTTCTTTAGCGACGTTAAGTTCAGTTGCAAGACGTTCTTTTTCGGCAGTGACTTTCGTTAAGTTCGCCATTTGCCTTTTAAGTTCGCCGGTCATTTCGTTAAAGCAAATTGCGAGATGTTCAATCTCGTCGCCCGTGTGTATATCAATTTTTTTGTCGAGATTGCCGCTAGAAATTTCGCGCACGCCGTCTGAAAGTTCATGAATCGGCTTAACCAATTTTGCAGAAAGTTTCTTGCTCGCCGTGAACTGAATGTAAAGCAAACCCATAACCAACTGCGCGGCGAAAAACGCCATGAAAATATATTCGTCCTGCAAACGTCTGCTGAAATCTTCGATCTGCGCAAAAAAATAATCTTTGCTTGCTTCAGCAATGGCGTTAATATCTTTACGCAAAGTCAGCGTGGCAAAACTCCAGCCGATACTTTTCATGGGCGCGAACGCCAAAAAATATTCCTCGTCGTCAATCGTAACCGGAAGAATTCCGCTTTTGCCGTTAACCATTTGCTCTGCCGCGTATGCTAAACTTGCGCCGGCATTTTTTCTTAAATCGCCTCCGCCAGCCTTCGCAACCAAAATACCGCTATTACGCGAGGAAAAAATTATTTCGCCTCTATTGTTTAAAACAAAGCTGAAGCCGTTTTCGCCGATAGTCGTTTCGTCAATCGCCTGATAAATGTCAGTGTTTGAAACGTCAATTCCGACAACGCCCGCCACATTGCCGGTCGCGTCATAATAGGGCGCAGAGCAAGCGATAAGCTGATAATTGTTTATGTTGACGTGCGAATATAGGTCAGAGAATATGGGCTTTCTTGCCGCAATCGCCGACTTGTACCAGGGACGCTCACGCGGGTCGTAGTCAAAAAACTCACTTTCCTCGAAGGGCAAAGCACCTTTTACATCAGGAAAAACGCTACTGCAAATAAACCAGCCGTCTTTGGAGCCGACATAACACGCAGATTTATAGCCTTGAAAAGATTTTGCAAGCGGTTCAAGGAGCGTGCGAATATTGCCGGCAAGTTCAATCTCCCGTTGCATTTCGGGCGATAAACCGTTGCGCTTAACGTCGGGTCCATAAGTCAAATAAGCTTGCGTATTCAAGACGGGTTCAAATTGCGGATTGAGGAGCTTGACGGGCTTATAATTGTTGGGATTGGAAATGATTTTGGTCATGGTGTTCGCCAAAATTTTCACGTCCGAACTAATCAGCGTGGTTTCGTGGTCAATGAATTCTGCGCGCGCCTTAGATAATTGACTTAGCGTCCGTTTCATATGATACATAACCAAATCTTGAGTGAGGCTCGCGCCCGCCCTGCCGAGATCTTTGCCCATTTCCCCCATTTCGTCGCGCACTGTTGATAAGCCGTAAAAAGAAAGACCGCTCATAGCCAGGAATGACAATATCCCCGCCGCCAAGACGAGGACGAGCAGTCTTTTTTGTATGTTCCACTTCATCGGGACAACCTCAGAAAAACTTTTTCATGTGCAGAATATTTTTCCCGTCCGCATATTCGTAGGAAATTTCATCGACATTTTTTTTAACGAGGAAAATACCAAGCCCGCCAATGTCGCGTTCTTCAAGGGCAAGCGTGGTGTCGGGTGCTTCCTGTTCAAGCGGATTATAAGGTTTGCCGGCGTCAATGAAAGTCATCAGCAAAGCGTGGGGATTTTCCTCAAACGACATGCAAAAAGTTGCCGGACCTATCTCCGGATGATAAGCGTAACTTGCAATGTTAACAAAAACTTCCTCGATAACAAGCTCCGTTTGCATAACAACTTTCATTGAGCAATCGCGCTCTTCGAGTTTTTCCGTTGCGAAGTCGATAACCGTTTGAAGATTTTCGAGCACAGCATCAACTGTAATCTTTTCCATAAAACATTCCTCATCAAGCAATAGTCATCAAGCTGGCAAAGCCGGTCATGTCCAAAACTTCCAAGACTGCCTCGCTAACGTTAATGAGTTTCATGGAGCCTTGCTTATTCATGCGCTTTTGGGCGACGAGCAAAACCCTAAGCCCCGCCGACGCGATATACTTCAGCTCCGCGAAATCAAACGTCAAGTCCGTTACGCCGTCGAGCGCGGTCGTCAATTCTTTGGACAGTTCCGGCGCACTTCCCGCGTCCAGACGCCCGATAACCTTGATTGTCAATGCACTTCCGTTTTGTTCCTTCTTAATCTCCATTTTTAAATCTCCTTTTCTATCAGCTACAAGTTTAAATATCTTTTCTTGCAGCAATATATTTGTTGACGGCGGCAATAAGTTGCACGACGTCAAACGGTTTGGCAATATGATAATTCATGCCGCTTTCCATGCTCATGCGTTTATCCTCGTCGCGGGAATTGGCACTGAGCGCGATAATCGGCAAAACTTTTGCGTCGGGGCGGTCGAGCGCACGTATTGCCCGCGTCGCCTCGTAGCCGTTCATTATCGGCATTTGTATATCCATTAAAACTAAATCGTAATAGCCGGGCGGGTGCTTAACGAAAACTTCAACCGCCTCAACGCCGTCGGCTACAGTTTCCACTGAAAAACCCGACTCCTCTAAAATAGTTTCGGCGAGCATTCGGTTTAGTTCAATATCGTCTACCAAAAGAATTCTATGCCCGTAATTATCTTCGGCGTTAATTTTCTCAATGGGCGCGTCCTTAGTTTCTTCGTTTTCTTCGCGATAAATTTTAAATGGCAAGCCGACTGTAAAAGTTGTGCCCTTGCCCTTTTCGCTGACGGCTTCGATTGAACCGCCCATTGCGTCGAGAAGTTTTTTAGTTATGGCAAGTCCAAGCCCCGCGCTGATATGTCCGGTCTTAGTTGAAGTTTCTTCGCGCTCAAAAGTTTCATACATGCGCCGCATAAATTCTGGAGCCATGCCCGCGCCGTCATCAGAAACAATAAATTCGCAACGCAAATAGCCCGCGTCGGAAACTTTTTTCTTTTTAGCAGTAAGTTTCACGTGACCGCCCGGCGGCGTAAATTTTATCGCGTTATCAACCAAGCTGGAAAGAATTTTGCGGAAGTTAACGTCGTCGGTATAAACCATTTCGCGCGGCAAATTTATTACGCTTTCAAACGAAATATTTTTTTCCGCCGCCCGTTGCTTAAACGCATGAACGACAACCAAAACTTGCTCTTCCAAATCGCAAACTTCGTTGCGCAGTTGCGTTTTGCCGTAAGTTATCTTGCTCATGTCAAGTAAATCGTTGACGAGATTAAGCATTTGTCGGCTACTTTCGTCGACTTTTGCAAGATAATTTTTTAAAAGTTCCGGCTCGTTGAGGTGCCGCCGTGCCAAATCTGTAAAGCCCATAATCGCGTTGAGCGGCGTTAAAATGTCGTGCGATATGTTAAACAGAAATGCCGCTTTGATTTCGTTTGCTTGTCGTTCTTTTTCTAGTTCCATTTCCATGCGCAGCTTCTCCTCCTGAATCTGCCGCCTTTCTGTGATGTCGCTGATAAAAACGTAAAATGCGTCGCCGTGTTCGGGGAAGGTCGCGAAGTGCCCGTAATCGTCAATCCAGCGAATTTCGCCGTCCTTGCGCGTGATTCGATATTCCACGTGGTCGAGATGATCATTTTCGGGATCGGCAATTTGCTCTTCGATTGACTCCTGAATTGCGGCGAAGTCGTCGGGGTGCACCATGCCTTGAAAAGTGTAGCCCGTCAACTCCTTAAACTCGTCAAGATTGTCGCAGGCGTAGATATTCAGAACTTCGCTATTGGCGTAAAAAAGTTCATACGGCTCCTTAGCGGAATAAACAAAGAATCCGCCTGGAACCTGCTCGGCAACCCATTTTAACATTGGCAAAACCTCATACAAATATTTCTTGCCTAGAAAATTATTTCTCCCCATTTTCCCTCCGATTGAACTTACAAAAAGTTTTCTGCAATAATAACACAGCTTGCCGATTTTGTACAAAGAAATTTTTGCCAACGCTGAAAAAAATTTTTGGGACTATGGAAAAAAATAATCCCCGACGAGTTGTCGAGGTTTTAAACTGTGTGTAGGTTTTTTGCAATGAGCCTCGCGGGTTCGTTTCGAGTCTCGTTGCGTGTGCAGAATACAAGCTCCGCTAAAAATTTTTTATACGTTCCCAACGCCGCCGGAGAAAAAATAATCCCCGACAAGTCGTCGAGGTTTTAAACTGTGTGTAGGTTTTCATTGCGCGAAGGCTCGCGGGTTCATTTCGAGTCTCCGTTTGTCTGCTTAAAATTTGGGGAAAATCTTAAGCAAAATTTTTCTCTAAACTGTGTGTAGGTTTTTTGCAATGAGCCTCGCGGGTTCGTTTCGAGTCTCGTTGCGTGCGCAGGATAAGGGCACCGCCTAAAATTTGGGGATAATCTCAAGCGAAATTCTTATCCCGTTTACAAAGTCGAGAAGACGTTCCCGACTGCCGAGCTTTTTGACGACAATTCGCGTCATTTGCCCGAAGACCGCTTGTGCGGTTGTTGTCGTCGGAAATAACATTTACGTTTTTACTTGCCGACGCGCCTGTCGTATTTAATTTTCCGACTAAGCCCGCGAATTTGTCGCCACCTTTCCAAGTTCCCAAAAATAATTTTCAACTTTGTTGCAGTCCAGATGACCGCCGTTTTTAACGACGCCGCTTTGAAACTTCGCAAAAAAGAAACGAAACCAGCTGATCAAGCCTTAACGGATTCATTTAATTTTTCCGAACAGTTCAAAATTCCGGTCGTCGAAATATATTGACCTTGCATTAGCAGAGGGATTATATATAGTCAGCGAACTCAAATTCGAGTTCTTTAACGAACGAGTGATCAATTCGTCGCCTTTCAAAGAGCAAAGGCAATTTTGCCATAAGCCACAATGATTTTATAACTAAATTCCCTTTTGTGTCAATAGTTTTATGAAAAACGTCGGGCAATCCGCAATCAAAAAAATTTGCCCCTCAAGTTTCAAGGGGCGATAAATTTTTCTGTCGAGTTAAGTTTTATTGCGCGGGTGCTGGTGCCGGAGCGGGCATACCAGGTTTAATAGCGTCGGGGAATTTGGTATCTGTGAAAGGTTCCGTCGGCATAGCTTCAATCGCAAGCTGTCCGCCTTTAACTGCGGCTGTTGCACTTTCAATCGCCCTGTGCGCCGCGTCAATAGAAATGCCCAATGATTTCATGCACTTATCGGGATTATGGAAACCCATTGCACTTTCAGCGGAGACCCAATCCCAATACCACTGCGCCTCGCGGACGAGTTGACGAGCTTCAGCAAGTTGTTCATCTGTTGCGCCTGCCAAATGAGCCGCCTTTATAACTTTATGAGCGCGAGCCGTCGTTTGTCCTGCCATGCGCAAAAGCTTAAATGTGTTGTCGTTAATCGTTTGCACGCGGTGCAACATAACTTCGTAGGGTTCGTCGTGGCATTTCGCACAACCGGTATCGTAATGTTTAAGCGGGTTCGTCATGTAATGCGAAGTATATTTTTGTCCGTCCTTGCGCACGTAAGGCATATGGCAATCAACGCAGGTGACGCCATTAAGCGCGTGTACAGAATCCGTCCAAACTTCAAAGTCGGGGTGCTGAACTTTCAACATTGCGGCACCGCTGTCGGGGTGAATCCAGTCGGCGTCAAATTTCGGATCGTGACCGTCATGATAATATTTCCATTCTTCTTCGGGACCAAGACCATTGGCGAACGGCATATGAACGCGCCCGTCCTCTTTCTTCTTGAAATAATATTCGTTGTGGCACTGACCGCAGACATAAGCGCGCATTTCGTTATGCGTGGCGTTGTTTACGTCAATTCCAAGTTCAGCCATTGACTCAACAAAGCCTTGATTGTAAATGCGCAACTTCATCGTGTCGGGGTCGTGGCAAGAGGAGCAACCAAACCACTCGTCCTCTTTAATCGGC
>CAMJKR010000052.1 GCA_946406415.1 uncultured Selenomonadales bacterium
AGAAGATACAAAGCGCAAAATCCTGAGGCAGTTTATAAAAAGTGGCTCAACGGGCGTCCAGATAGCGATATAACTTACGGCGACTTTGTGTCGCAGTTAGATTGGCGCGTTGGGCAAGAATTATCGTCGGAATATCAATCGAAATTCAGCGATGTTTACTTTTATCTGTTTAGTGAGCTGTCGCCGATTGAAATGTTAGGCTCTTGCCATGCTTTTGACCTTCCGTATACCTTCAACGTATCGTCCGAAGAATTTACGCCGAATCAAAACCTTGTTAGGGCTATTCAAGCGTCGTGGGCGGCTTTTGCGGCAACAGGTAACCCTGACAATGAATTTATTCCGCATTGGGAAAAATATTCCGCCAATAACCGTCAAACTATGGAGTTAAACTCTAAAGGTTGCGTCTTACATAAAGATTTGAACACTCAAAATTTAAACGCCTTGCGTTATGTCTACGAAAATTAAAGGACGTGATGTTATGTCAAACTTAACGCGAAGAGACTTTATCAAGATGACCTCAATGGCGGCATTAGCTTTTGCGGCGTCGGGATTGCCAATCGGCAACGAAAAAGTTTTTGCGGCTGATAATTTAAGCGTTAAAACTCGTTACGGCACGTTTAACGGTTTTGTAGACGAAAAAGGCGTAAAAACATGGCTGGGTATTCCCTACGCTCAACCGCCCGTTGGAAAATTACGTTGGCAAGTTACTCAACCTTTGAAACCGTCCAATAAAACTTTTGACGCAAAAAAATTCGGCGCGTCGGCTATTCAAGAGGACGATGAACTTGAAAAATCCTCTGAAAATTTGCAAAGCGAAGATTGTTTGACGCTAAACATTTGGAAACGTAGCGAAAAGAAAAATTTGCCCGTCATGTTCTTCATTCACGGCGGCAGTTTCATGCACGGCGGATCCTTTGAACCGCTTTATAACGGAAATAATCTTGCGGCGTCAAATGATGTTATCGTTGTCAGTTTTAACTATCGACTGAACATTTTCGGCTTTATGCACTTTGAAACGATTGATTCTGCCTACGCGGACACCGGTTATCTCGGTTTGAACGACCAAATCGCCGCTTTGAAGTGGGTTAAAGAAAATATTGCCGAATTCGGCGGCAATCCCGATAATATTACGATTTTTGGCGAAAGTGCCGGCTCAATTTCCTGTATGTTGCTTTCCGTCGCGCCTGCCGCCAGAGGTTTGTTCCAAAAGGCAATTCCGGAGTCGGGACCTTCGCGATTTGTTCATGATATGGAACATGCCGCCCAACTTACAGAGGATTTTATGACTTTGAGCGGTACAAGAAAAATGCGCGACCTCATGAAAAAATCTGCCGTCGAACTTAGAGATATTTATATAAAACTCTTTGAAATGCGTATTAAAACGGCTCATTCTGATTTTATTCCGGCTTGCGACGGTAAATTTTTGCCGGAAGATCCTTTTACCGCAATAAAAAATGGCGACGCTCGCGAAATTAAATTTTTAACTGGCGTCAACGCCGACGAATGGGGCTACTGGTTGCTGTATGACGAAAATTATTTCAAAACCTTCAAAGAAACTCACGAAAAAATTTCTCTCGTCATGAGCAGATACAGAAAGCTCACTTCGCACACCGACGCGGAAGTTTATCAAAAGTGGCTCAACGGGCGTCCCGACACCGAAGCAAACTACAGGGCTTTCGTAAATCAAGTGGATTGGCGCGTCGGGCAAGAATTGGATGCCGAAAATCAATCGAAGTTTAACGACGTGTACTATTATTTGTTCAGCGACCTCTCTTTAAGAGAAGAGTTAGGCTCGTTTCATTCGCTGGAATTGTCATTTGTATTTAATAAGCCTTTCGATGATCTTTTACTGGATCCGAATCCTAAACTTGTCAAACAAATTCAAGCGTCGTGGACGACATTCGCGGCGACCGGCAACCCGAACAATGAATTTATTCCGCATTGGGAAAAATATTCCGTTAACAATCGTCAAACTATGGAGCTGAACTCGAAAGGTTGCGTTTGCCATAAAGATTTGGACACTCAAAACTTGAACGCCCTGCGCTACGTCTACGAAAGCTAGGTGCTAATAAAGCGGGAAGCTAGAAACGTATCGGCGCGGCGATAAAGTTTACTTTGTCGTAATGTTGCGGTGCGCTAACTCTTCCCCCGCTTTTAAAGCGGGCGGGGCATTTTTTTTAGGGGGTAACAAGCAATTATGATCCTATTTACGCTCGGATATGTTTTAATGGGACTTATATTCCTGATTGTTCGAGCCTTTTACCATATTTTGACGAAAAATCGTTCGCCGGACAATCTGGTTGGTGCGATTCGTGAGGATTGTATAAGTCTTTATAACTACGCCAAGCAAATCGTGGTATCGAACCCCAAAAAAGCCAAAATCGTCGCCGTGATTATGGTCTGCCTGATTATCTTATTGATTATGCCGTTCCGGATGGAACTTGAGTATGCGACAGAGGAATGTTTTTTAAGTACGATAATGTTCACTATGTTTTTGATAGCCTTCGCCCCGAAAGACGATCCGTCGAACACCGGATTTCCCGTTGAAATATTCGGATTTCTTTACTCGGTCATGTTTATGTTTTACAGCGCGAGCAATTTTGTCATTGACGTGTTTTACGCGAACGAAGCTCTCAAGGACGACATGTGGATATACGGATACATCGTTACGTTGATTTCTTATGGCATATGCATTACGTTTTTAAGTCAATTTATAAAAAGAGATATATCGAAGCAAGAAATAATTTTGTTGGTCTGGTAATGATGATGACGCTGGAATTTATAGTCTATTACGGGGTAGGCTTTTTTGGCGGAATAAAATGGTACACTTACGACATTTTGACGAATGAAACATATGACACATATGAATTTAGCCTCTTAGAGATTTTCGGCGACATCACGTCTATCATAAATCAAGGGATAGTCTTAGCGTCGCAAAGCCAATTAGAGGAAATAGCTTTAAGTGATATATGGGGATATATCATCTTGAACGGAACGGACATGCTAACCGTTACGGTAGTTGTGGGCTATCTGGTACAAAAATTTATGGAGAAATGACCGACCAAAAGTAAAACGTGACATTTTGGAACCGCCATTGACTGATATTACAACTTGCAATAAAATATAAACGATTATTTTAAAATTGTTATTGGGAGGGAAACTTATGAGAAAACTTGTTGCCACCGTGTTAAGCCTGTTTGTTATGGCGTTCGCGACGGTGTGTTTCGCCGAAACTTACGAAATGACTTACGAGGCACTGAACTTTACCGAGCAATTGAAAAACGACCAGGCGTTATCGGAAACATTCACCACGCCGCACGGTATGCTCAAAGTTCAGGCGCGTAAACTCTGGCAAGCGAAAAGCGAGAATCAGTTGCACTTTATCGTTTGGCTTGATGACCAGAGAATTGACGACGCACACTATCCGAAAGTTGATTACGGTTACACAATGCGCGTATTCAAGAATACCTCCAACAGCGAACTGTTTTATTCGCTCGAATCCATTGATCGTGCCATGCTTTTCGGCTATTCGCCCGTTAACAAGAAATTGGAAGTCTATATCGACAGCCTCAACTATGCGCACGAAAAAGGAGCCTATCCCTACATTGTGGCGTTGAAGAATGGCGATTTGATATTGGCGTTTGAAAAGTCCGGTAAGAGCAAACGTTATCGCTTTAACTGGGACGCTAAAACGAATTGGTTCGGCTATTCTGATCTCGGTTCGGGTTGGCGGTCCATAAACAAAGATAAACAATAATCTCTCTTCTTTTGACAGAATGGACTTGGCAATTATTGTTGAGTCCATTTTGTCTAAAATTTTGTAACGAACTCGGATTTTCAACGTATAAGCTACAGAAAACAATTTGGAGGCTGATGATTATGGCAAAGGAAATTCTTAAAGACGAAATCTTGAAAGACGAGGAACTTGACAACGTGGCGGGCGGCACTTTCGCGGAAAGTTATAGCGATGCCAACGCCTTTGAAAAACTTGGCGTAAAAATCTTTGAAACTAAATTGGCTGGTATTCCGATTCTCGACCATGAAGGATTCGTAAATCTGCGCAATGCCTTCGATAAATACGGCGTCACAATCAAAGACGATGGCAGTCTTGGGGGCGACATTATGGGCACTTCTAAACCGAATCAGTATTTTATCGGCGGCAAGGAAGTCACTCAAGCCGAAGCATGGAAACACATCAACGCGCAGTTCGGTAAGTGAAAAATTTTCAACTCAATCAACGAAAACCCTTCGGCGGTATGTCGGAGGGTTTTTTCATTGCTAAAACAAAATTTTTCTGATAAACTGTGTAACGAAATGGGATTTCCAACGTATAAGCTACAGAAAACAAAATTAAATCAAAGGAGACTGATAAAAATGGCAACAAGAGAGGAAAACATCAAGAAAATCAATGACGAGCTGGAAAAATTGAGCGATGAGGAACTCGAAAAGGTCGCGGGCGGCTTTTATGCTCGTTCTAACGTCGGCGATGTTAAACCGGACGTAAATATTGATAATCAAGGTCGGATAATTCATGTTAGGGATGAGCAAAGTCGGATACTTCATGTTAGGTAAACGCGAAAAAAAGCTAACAAAAGCCCTTCGGCGATTGTCGGAGGGTTTTTTCATTGCTAAAACAAAATTTTTCGGATAAAATGTGTAACGAAATTAGATTTTAAACGTATAAGCTATAGAAAAGCAAATCCCAATCAAGAAATAAACGAAAGGTCGTAGATAACTATGGCAAAGGAAATTTTGAAGGACGAAATCTTGAGCGATGATGAACTCGACAACGTGGCGGGCGGCAACAGGCTTGAAACGTTCGCTGACGGCGAAGAATTGCGCAAGCGTGGACTTTTGAGCGCGGAAGATGCATTGCAATCGGCTCCCGTGCGCAACCTTCTGCACAAAATGGGTTATACCGGTTACAAGGACAACGGCGGCTTGATTAATGCCAACGTCTACACCGACAAAAGCGGTAACGTGATTACCCGCGACCAATTCTGGAAAAATTTCGACGCTGAAAACAACATCACATAAGAAACCGGCAAATAATGCTAGTTAGCGGGTTTGACGCTAGAAAATTTTTTTGCTAAACTTGTAACGAAACTGGAAATCAAACGTATAAGTTATAAAAGACAAATCACAATCAAAAAGAAAGGTCGTAGATAACTATGGCAAAGGAAATTTTGAAAGACGAAATCATGAATGACGCGGAACTCGACAATGTGGCGGGCGGCACAAGGATTGAAACTTTTCAAGACGGCAACGAGCTGTACAAACGCGGACTTTTGAACGAAGATGACGCATTGCACTCGGCTCCCGTGCGCGACATGTTGCACAAAATGGGTTATGCCGGCTATCAAGACAAAGGCGGAATTATTAACGGCAACATCTACACCGACAAAAGCGGCAACACAATTTCCCGCGAACAATTCTGGAAAAATTTCGACGCTGAAAACGGAACCAAGATTATCCGCTAATTCATAACGCAAGCAACCAAAAAACCCTTCGGCGCAAGGTCGGAGGAATTTGGGACAGAATGGACTTGGCAATTATTGTCAAGCCCATTTTGCTATTTAATTTTGGAGGTGTACTACTCGTGAAGAGAAAATTTATCCAACTGATTTTGTTCGCGCTGGTATTAATGACGGCAAGCACCGTATTAGCGGCAAAAAAAACGCCGGACGAACAACGCGCTGAACTAAACGAGATGAGCAGACAAGTTTTGTCGCGTATGTATCAAAAATATCCGTCATCAGAACGGGCAATGCAAAGCGTTTATGCTTACTGTACAATCAGCGCGTCAAGTGTCAAATGGGGCTTTTGGGGCGACGATCACGGGCGCGGAGTTGCCGTAAACCAACAGACAGGTCAAAGAATTTATGTAAAGATGCAAGAACTTAGTCTCGGCTTAAATTTTGGCGCGAAGGAATACGATTTGCTTTTCGTTATCCTCAATAAGGAAGCATGGGACAGATTTATTTCCGGCAGTATCAAATTCGGAACGGAAGCATCAGCGCAAGCCTATGACGGCGTGACTGGTGACACTTTTGCAGACGCCACCATTGTTGCAAACGGCGTGTGGGTTTATCAGCTTGACAAAAAAGGTTTGGCAGTTGAATTGACTTTTAAAGGCGCGAAAATTTCCCCGTATAAAACACTAAATTGAAAACTCGTTGATAGTAAAAAAAAATGTCTCCAGAGTTTATGGAGGTATTTTTTTAGATAGATTTATGTTATACTCAAATGGTAATTAAAATGAAGAAACATTACGAGAGGGGAGAATTTCGCTACATGATGAAAATATTTCCAGCTATGATTTGTGCGGCGGCGTTGTTTTTGGCGGGCTGTGGCGGCGAAGACACTGAAAATCAAGCTCTGGAGGAATATCCGACCAGTGTTAAGGCTATTAAAGTGTTGACGACCGACGCGCCGATTACTTTTTCCTACAGCGGACAAGTTGTCGACCGTAACGAAATGATAGTTCAATCAAAAGTCAACGGAACCGTTATAGAAAAGTACGTTAAGGGCGGTCAAAACGTCGTCGAAGGGCAAATTCTATTCAAAATCGATGACAGGCAATATTCCGCGGCAGTTTTGCAGGCTGAAGCTAATTTGGCTAAGTCGCAGACAGCTTTGGCTAAAGAACGTGTCGACCTTCAACGCGACGAGGAACTTTGGCAATCACACGCAATATCCGAACAGACGCTCACCAATCAACGAGTGGCGGTTAAGTCGCAGGAATCCGAAGTTGCAGCCCATGAAGCTCTGTTGCAAAAGGCAAAAGATGATCTTGCAGATACGGTTGTTTACGCGCCGATGAGTGGCAGACTTGGCATTGACGATGTACCAGTCGGAACTCTTGCAACTGCAGGAACTACGGCACTGGCGACAATCGGAGTGGTTGATCCCGTGTTCGTGCAATTTGCCGTTTCTGAACAGGAATATTTGCGCTTGTCCAGAGGCGAACGCGAAGCCGAAGAAAAAGGACTGGCTCAACCGGAATTTAAAATTTCGTTGACGTTAGCTGACGGCTCAAGATATCCGTATCTAGGAGAATTCGCCGAAGCCGACCGCACGTTAAGCAACTCAACCGGCACGCTGATAGTTCGCACGCTCTTTGACAATCCAAATGGTTTGCTCGTTCCAGGCATGTACACCCGCGTCGAAATTACCGGTCTCAAAATTCCCGGCGCAATGCTCGTTCCCGAACGCGCCCTTCAACAGCTCTTGGGCGAAACGTTGGTTATCGTCGCGCGCTCCGACAATACCTCTGCCATAAGAAAAGTTGAGCTCGGCGAAAAAATCGGCTCGTATTACGTCGTGAAAAGCGGCTTAAAGGCTGATGATTGGGTTATCGTCGAGGGCTTGACAAATTTGCGCGACGGTATGCCTTTGGAAGTTACGCAAGTTACTGCTAAAGATATGGACTTTTCATTCACGCCCAGCGCAGAAATTTTTGACGTTGAAAAGAACGCAATGCGTAATTGAGGTGGTCGAATATGGCAAAATTTTTTATTCATCGACCGGTTTTCGCCATCGTCATAGCAATTATAATCAGCCTCATCGGAATAATTGCGGGACTTAACACGCCAATCGCTCAATACCCGAACATTTCTCCGCCCACAATAAACGTCGACGCTTACTACTCCGGTGCAAATGCCAGCGTCGTCAATCAAGCTGTTGCGCAGGTTATAGAAAATCGCGTAAACGGCACGCAAGGCATGGACTACATGAGCTCCAATTCAAATGACGACGGCAGCTATTCTCTTAATGTTTTTTTTGAGGTCGGCACCGACGGCGACATGGACTCGGTTAAGGTTCAAAATAACGTCGCCACCGCCAATTCGAACTTGCCCGAAACGGTTATTGCTTCGGGCGTGACGACTTCAAAATCTTCGCAGGATATGGCAATGATTTTTGCTTTCTACTGCGACAACGGACTTTACGATACGGCGTTCATAAAAAATTACGCCGATATTTACATCGCCGACGATTTGAAGCGCGTTAAGGGCGTCGGCAAAGTTCAAATACTGAGCGCGGATTATGCCCTGCGTGTCTGGATTAATCCCGAAAAGCTCGCGAACTTCGGACTAACTGTTGCCGACGTTCAAAGCGCAATCAAAACGCAAAACGCTCAGGCCGCAGCGGGTTCAATCGGCAAGCTGCCCGTTGCTCAAGGTCAAGAAAAAGAGTATACGGGACAAATTCAAGGCAAATTGGAGACGCCCGAACAATTCGAGAATATCATTTTGAAAACGGGCGACGCAGGCGCGTTCGTTTACTTAAAAGACGTGGCACGAGTTGAAATCGGGCAAAAGTCAAATACTTATATCGGCAAGTTCAACGGCTACACTTCGGTGCCGTTCATCATCAACTTGACGAGCGACGCCAACGCCCTGGAAACTATCGGCGAAGTCAAACGCATTCTCAAAGAAGCCGAAAAAAATTTGCCCGAAGGCATCAAGTACGGTCAAGTTCTGGACAACACGGAATTTATCAAGGCGTCAATCAACGAGGTTGCGCACACATTTTTTGAAGCGTTGGTTCTCGTCGTGCTGGTTATTTTTATTTTCCTGCAGAGTTTTCGCGCAACGGTTATTCCGCTGTTGGCGGTACCAGTTTCGCTTTTGGGAACGTTCGCGGCGTTTACAGTTCTTGGCTTTACGATTAACACTCTAACACTTTTTGCAATGGTTTTGGCAATCGGACTTGTCGTTGACGACGCAATAGTTGTTATCGAAAACGTCGAACAGCATATGGAACGCGGGCTTAATCCCGTCGAGGCAACGGAAGTGGCAATGGAAGAGGTTCAAGGTCCCGTCGTCGCGATTGCTTTTGTCTTGTCGGCCGTATTTATCCCGATAGCGTTCCTCGGCGGCATGACCGGCATTTTGTATCGTCAATTCGCGCTGACAATCGCGGTGTCCATGGGCTTATCGGCATTCGTCGCGCTCACGTTGACGCCCGCGCTCTGCGCAATAATCCTCAAGCCTCACGAGCACGGCAAGAAAAATTTCTTCAGCAAATTTTTCGACGCCTTCAACAACTGGTTTGAACGCACAAAAAATTCTTACGTCGGCATTGTCGCCAAAGTTATTTCGGGAATGAAACTTGCCATCGTCTTTATGTTGATTGTTTGCGGCTTAACGGGTCTGCTGTTTAAAATTTTGCCGTCGACTTTCGTGCCCGACGAAGACCAAGGATATTTTGTCGCGGCAGTCATGATGCCCGAAGGCACTTCGCTGAACCGAACGTCCATGACGACTGACAGAGTAGCTACCGCCATTCGCGAGAATGTCCCCGGCATTAAAGATGTCATTTCGGTTGCGGGTTACAATATACTTTCCAGCGGCGCGAAATCTTCGGCGGCTACGTTGTTTATAAGCATGTATCCTTGGGCGGAACGAACAGATTTTGAAAAGTCGGTAACTTCCGCGATTGGAAATGTTTTCATGGTCGGCAACGGCTCGGCTCCCGAAGCCTTTGTGGCAGGCTTTAATCCGCCCGCATTGCCCGGCCTCGGTGCCGTCGGCGGCTTAACAATGCAACTCATCGACTTGGAAAGCCACTCCGACCAAGACCTTTCCGACATCACCAACGAAATCGTCAAGGCGGCCAATGCGCGCCCCGAACTTCAAGGTGTAAGTACAACTTTCAGCGTGACTTCGCCCAGCTACAAATACGAGCTCGACCAGAAACAAATTGAAATGCTCGGCGTAGACCTTGCAGACGTTTACAGCGCGTTGCAAGTAAATTTCGGCGGAATGGAAGTTGATGACTACAACAGATTCGGCAGAACCTACAAAGTTGTCATGCAGTCGGACGTTTACTTCCGCGGCGAAATCGATATGATGAAATTTATGTTCGTCAGAGGCTCTATGGGTCAGTTCGTTCCGCTCGACACGCTGATAACTTACAAACTCAACACCGGCACGACGCAAGTCACTCGCTTTAACGGAAAACGCTCCGTGTTTATTCAGGGACAACCCGCCGAAGGTTATTCATCGGGGCAAGCGATGGCAGCGTTGACAGCTGTCGTGCATGAAGTCGCGCTGACGGGTTTCGCCGTGGAATGGTCGGGACAGTCTCGCGAAGAATATAAAGCTTCGGGCTCCACGGGACAAGTTATGGCGTTGGCGTTGGTGTTCGTGTTCCTGTGCCTCGCCGCGCTGTATGAAAGTTGGTCGGTGCCGTTCTCCGTTTTGATGACGGTTCCGACGGGAGTTTTCGGCGCGTTGCTTTCCGAGTTCGTCTTGAATTATTACACGAACACTTACGGCGTCGGCAATCCCGGCTTCCAAAACAGCATATACATGCAAATCGGCGTTATCATGATTATGGGTCTTGCCGCGAAAAACGCGATAC
>CAMJKR010000053.1 GCA_946406415.1 uncultured Selenomonadales bacterium
AATATTTATCCTCGCCGAGCCGCAAAGTAATTTCGATTTTAGTTTTAATGTCCTTAGTGAAGTCGCGGTCGGCAAGAATTTTTTTGATATGCTCCTCGCTGATTCGATAAATGGGCGTGTCGGCGTCATAGCCTGCGTAACTGGGTTCAAACAGAGCTTTAATTAATTTTTCGCAGTAAAGCTGAATCAAACTTGGAAAATAATTTGTCGTCTCCAAAATAGTCAAAATCAGCGAATCTTTTTGATTGTCGGGGAAATACAAGCCCAAATACCTAAGCGGCACTTCCAAAAGATTGCGAGCGTCCTCGACACCGAACGGCTTAACCGTCAACGATTTGAGCGTTGGGAGAATGCTGTTGTTGCTGAAAGTTTTTTCGCGTTCAAAGCGAATGATATTGCGCAAGCCCGCGATAACGAACTTAAAGCGACTGCCGTTGTAATCTTCCTGTTGAGTTTTGGCGAGCGCGACAATCGGGCTGTAATTATTTTCCGCGCAGGATTCGATAAATTTATCCGCCTCGTCGAGTGTAAGCAGGAAGTAAGGAATTTTATCAAGTTTATCGCTTGCGAGGCGATTTCTTATGGCGCGGGTGAGTTCGTCCCAATCATCGGTCTCAAACGGTTCGGCGAAGAAATTTTTATCGCTGAGTTCGCGACTGGTAAGCAACGCCGCCTCGCGATAATTTTTGTCGTCAATGTCGATAAAGATTGCGCGTTCGTTGTTGTTGCCGTCGACTTTCCTGCACGCCATTTTTAAAAGCGCGGATTTACCAAGCTGACGACCGCCGCAGACGATATTAACTCCGCCGTGATTCATGACCTCGTTAATTTCGTTTTCGCGACCGATAAACATTTCCGGCGGCAGAGGGATTCGCGGCGACCAAATATAAGGTTGGCAACGTGCGAACGGCATAACAAGCGACATAAGCGTATCAGTGATTCGTTTAGTTCCGAGTTGCGCCGCGCAGTTTTTAAGCAAGTACATTATCGCAACCCTATCGACGACTGTGAAAACTTTTGTAAGATTTTTATCGAGTTTAATCTCTTTAGCGAGGCGACGACGTGTCGGCAAGTCAAGCGCATAATCCAAAAATATCAGCGTGTGATTGCCGTTACCAAGCTCTTTAAATTTCTCAAGCAAATTTTTCTCGTCGAACTTGCCGAAAAGACACGACACATTAAAGCCGTTAACTTCCGCGTCCGAACCGAACGCCGCTATCGGGTGACTGTACTTTTGCCCCGTAGCGAAAATTTTTACGTGGAAATTAACCGTGTTGGCACTAAGCAAGAAAAGTTTCTGCACGCTCTCCACGCTGAAGCCGAGCATTTCAAGCAAAGTTTTAATCTTGTCTTCGCCGACGGGATTTGTAATCCAATTTTTGATAAGAGTAATTTTGGCACGCGAAACTTTATCACGCGGCAAAATCTTCTTGCCAATTAAATTTTCCAGCGAATCGCCGCTATCCTTAATCCGATTGTAACAATCGCTGTACTCTTCCGCGTCCAAAAATCTGGCAAGCGGCGTGTCTTCGGCGTCGTCAAATTTTTTATAAAGTTCGCCGCGACTTAACTTGAAAATCAAACCTTGCGCCGCCGTGAAATTCCGACTCTCGATAATCTTATCAATTTCCGCAATGCTTTCCTCAAGCTCCGCCGCGTTAAAATTGTCCACAACTTTCTTGTAACTTTCAACCGCTATCGATAAATCAATTCTTAATTCGTAACTGCGCTTATCGGCACAGCCTTCGAGGACATACTCCAAATATTTTTTCACGCGGAAGAACACGCCGAAATTTTTACTCTCCTCCGCGTACTTGTAGCAATTTTCGATGACTTGAAGAATTCTTTCCTTAGCATCTTCCGGCAACGTGTCGAATTGTCCATAACTCTGCGCCAGCTCCAATCCGCCAATAAAACTTTCCAAATAACGCGGGGCATCTTTGGCGGCACTGTTTATGCACTTGGCAACGTCGTAGCCTTTTTGCTCAATAAACGACCGTCCTTTAAAATCCTTAAGATAATTATCAATTAACTGCGCCGAGCCGAAATCATCGCCGCCTGCCTCGAAAATTTGTTCAATGCGCTCTTCAAACGTCGGCAACTTCAACGCG
This sequence comes from uncultured Selenomonadales bacterium, assembly GCA_946406415.1. Lineage (GTDB taxonomy): Bacteria > Bacillota > Negativicutes > Selenomonadales > Selenomonadaceae > Quinella. Next base: position 2,112 of record CAMJKR010000053.1, read on the forward strand.
GCATGACTTTTAATCTGCGCGGGAATTTCGCATTGTGTACCGTTTGAAATATTCAAGTCGAATTTCGGCAAATAATTTTCGTCGAGAACAATTTTATCGCCGCACAAAAATTCCAGGTAAAAATATTTTTTGCTAAGCTTGTTATAAATTCCGGTAAGCCTATCAGAAATTTCGACAAGAGTTTTAGCAACGACAATCGCGCCCGCGTCGTCAGATAAATTTTTGTGAGCCTTACTAATGTTTTCGAGGAGCCGCGAATGAATTTTTTTGTATTTAATACTGCCACTGTCGTCACCGCTTGCACTTATAATTTCCGCGCAAGCAACCCACGCACACATAATTTCGGCGGCGCGTTCCAAAGTTTTCGTAATGTTATTTTCAAGTTCGCCAGTCAGCTTGCCGGGATTTTTCTTATCGCAAACTTCGTCCCAGTTGTAAGATATAAATTGTTTAAGTTTGGCGGCGTCAATATTCACAACGCTAAAGTCGGCGTCTTTCTTGATAAAAGTTTCAGCCAGAAAATCTTTGACGAGATTAAGCGTGTCTACCGAATGCGCCTCGGATTTATCCTTTATCGCGCTGAAAATTTGCGCCAAATCGCCGTCGCGAGCAAAAAGAATTTTCTTGAGCTTGATAAAAGTTTTGTTGTCAGCATTATCGCTAAGCCGCCCGGCAAAAAAGCGCGTGTAATAATCCTCAGCATTGCGAATGACTTTGGCGAGATTTTCTTCGGCGGCAAGTCTATCCTGCATACGATAATCAGCGTAGAAGTCGACGCCTTTGTGCACATCGGTTTTAAAATTTTTCAAGTCGACAATCAGCTCCGCCAAAGCCGCATTGGACTTGACAAGAGCAAAACTATTAATCAGCGCGTGCAAAGTCGGTATACCGTAATCAACGCCAAAATCATTGTAAAAAAGCGCACGAACGGCGGCGGCAGTTATCAAAGCCTCGTTGAAATCGTCATCGCCCTCCGTTGTCAAAATCGAAATGGAATCGGCACTGTAGCCCTCGTTCAAAAGCGGGTCATCAAGCGCAAAGGCAAGCTGCCGATAAAGCGTTTCAGCCGCCTTAATGTCCAAACTCTGCGCCTTAAGATAAGCCGTCGCGCAATAAAATTTCCTGCTCAAAAGCATGTCTTTAACGTCGTGCAAAATTTTTTCTTTAATCGTCGCATCAATGGGCAGAGCCGCAGATTTTTGCACAACGGGAACTTCTTCTTCCGGCTCGTCGTCGGGAATTTCATCGGAGTCGGGGTCGTCGTCTTCGGGCGGCTCGGAAGTTGTCCAAATATCCGCCACAGAAATTTTTTCCAAAGTCTCCTTGCGATAAAATTCGTTGGCTTTGAAGTCGTAAAGATAAGTATCGTCGCCTCGCGGGAAGTCAATATCCAAAATTTTTTCAAGCGCGGCGCACATTTTTTCGGCGTGTTCAAGGGTAAGCCCCGCCACGAATACGCGACGGAATTTCCCAAGCACAGCCAAATAATCAAGCAGACGCTTTAAAAAAGTTTCACTTTCCTCCGGCTTGTCCCAAAAACAGGCAAGCAATATATCGCGCTTGTCGCCGTCAGTAAACTCCACGCGGAATGCCGCCGGCGAAAATTCTATGTTGTAAAAAAGATTGCCGTGCTCGTGCTCAAAGTCATAAAGGCAAATGTAAACCGTCCGCACCAGCGCGTATCTCATTTGCTCGGCGATAAAGGAAATTTTTTCAAGGTCATTTTTGTTGCGCTTGTAGTTGAGAAATTTTTTGCCGCTGTCAGTCTTCATGAACTCGAAAAAAAGCCGCGTCACGCCGTAAAAGCTTCCGTATTTGCCAAAAGAATATTTCTGAATATAGCCCTTGTTGAACAGCAGTTGGGCGATGCCTTCCATGATGTCTTTAGGCATTTTCTTCGGGCGGAATGCTGGCCACGAAAGCAAACCGTGATTGGCAATGTAGCACAAAACCGGCTTAAGCATTTCGGCATTTTTAAATTCGCGCTTGAATCGAATCGCGGAAAATGACCGGTTGCGCTCGTTCTTTTCGATAGCGAAAATTTCTTTCCACTCGGCAAAGTCATCTTCCGTTAACAATGCGCTCTTGTTGGTGAGAATTGTTTTGAAGTCGTCTTTTTTGGGCGGCGGCTCCAAGTCAAGCGGAATTGTAACGGGCGGATCTTCACGCCGTTTGCGCCGTTTTAAGGGCATTTTCTCTTCGACTTCTTCAGGCTCGGTCAAAGTCAATTCGTTACCAAAAAGCCCGCGTCCGATTAAATCATCAGTGAAAATTTCGCGTAGCCCGTTGCTAATCGAAAATCGCTTGCCGAAATCCGTTTCCTCGAATGCGTTGATAAAATTTGAATACGGCTCGACGGCTGATTTTAATTTTGTATTTTGCCGTTTACGCGCAAGCAATTTTTTCAACTTAGCTTGATGTTCGCGCAGAATTTTTCTAATGTCGGGTGCCGCCGTCACCAAGCATAAAAATTTCCCTGCCTGCTTGAAGACGTTCGCCTCGCGAATTCGTTTTTCTTCCGCGTTCAAAATTTTGTCCACGTCGGAAAATTTTTCGGGCAACGGCTCTTTGAAAATTTCCAAATACAAATCGCGGCATAAATTTATTTCCGCTATCCAACTGAATAAATTTTTTCTAAGCAAGTCGATTGTCGCGGCGTCGGTAAATCTTTCTTGCGTGATGAGCTTTTCAACTTTGGAAAAATTTATTTTGAGTGCCGCGCCCGATTCGAGCCACTCGCCCAAAAGTTTTTTTAGCTCACCGATTTTTTGTAGTCGTTCCATAAATCAACCTCCGAGATAAGCCTTGCGAATATCCTCGCTGGCGGCAAGTTCTTTGGCGTCGCCGGAAATTGTAATTCTGCCCGTCTCCAAAACGTAAGCGCGATTTGCGATTGATAACGCCATATTTGCATTTTGTTCGACGAGTAAAACCGTCGTACCTGTTTTGTTTATGTCGACGATGATTGAAAAAATTTCTTTAATTAAAAGCGGCGCAAGTCCCATGCTTGGTTCGTCGAGGAGCAAAAGTTTTGGTCGGCTCATCAGCGCACGCCCCATAGCAAGCATTTGTTGTTCGCCGCCCGATAAAGTGCCTGCCAGTTGCGATTTTCTTTCCTCAAGGCGCGGGAAACGTCCGAAGACCATTTTAAAATCGTTTTGAATTTCGTCCTTATCCGAGCGCGTGAAAGCTCCAAGTTCTAAATTTTCCTGCACAGTCATTTCCGCAAAGATTCGGCGACCTTCGGGCACTTGCGATATTCCCTCGCGAACGATTTTATGCGCCGGCATTCCCGCAATATTTTTGTTTAGGAAATTTATCTCGCCGGTCTTAGGCTTTAATAGTCCCGAAATTGTTCGGAGCGTCGTCGACTTACCCGCGCCGTTCGCACCAATCAGCGTGACAATTTCGCCCTCCTCGACGGCAAGACTTATGCCCTTTATCGCATGAATCGCACCATAGTAAACGTTAATATCTTTGACTTCCAACATTGCCATAAGCAAGCCTCCTATTTGTCGTGTAGGGAAGTAAATCTTTCCACATCGTTAAAGTACTTAAAGTTTTTGCGAAGTTTTTCAAGGCTCCAATCCCACCATTTTATTCGCAACAATGCCTCGATAATGTCTTCGGAAAATCTGAACTTAATAATCTTAGCAGGATTGCCGCCGACGATTGCATAGGGCGGAACATTTTTAACGACAACGCTTTCTGAGGCGATTACTGCGCCGTCACCAATAATAAGCGGCTTTTTTGGATTGTTGCATTTAAAAGTACAGCTGTGTCCGCTCCAAACATCATTGCCGATTAAAATTTTGCACGTGCCACGTTGCGGAAGAAATTTTTTCGGGAAGACCCAATCAAGACTGCTCGTGGGAACCGTTCCGACATTTTGATAATTGTGCGTGTGATTGCGTCCGAGACTGAAAGAACTTTTCTCCGCAAAGGAAGAATATTTTCCCAACGAAATTATTCCTCTGCCGGCAATGCTACTTTTATTCATGATATAACTTTTTACGCCAACGGACAGCACTGCCTTGCCATTTTCAGTTCGGTAAACTCGCGGATAAATCATGCGGGAACTGGCAACAAACGTATTATCTGTGGAAGTTTTTAAGACGCCATAGGCAACGCCTTCCTCAAGAAATTTTTGGAAATCTAAACTCGGCATTTGAAAAACGCGCCCATCAATAATTTTGTCGTGCGGAACGCCCAAAGCCGTTAGCTGATTGATTCGCTGGTAAAAAGTTTTGTGCGCAGAAATTATCACAAAATCAAAGTCGGGTAATTCTGCTAATTTATTAGTGTCATCAACAATGCCGACAATTTCCAAAATGTCGCTTGTAACTGCTTTGTTGTAATGCGGCTTGAGTTTCGGATAAAAATCATCGGTGCCGAAGATTAAAACTTTATACGACATAAAATCACCTCTTAAAATTCAAAAGTCACGGGGAATTGATGCTTGCGTTGAGCGTCGCGGCAGTAGCGGCTGTAGATTCGGGAAATTTTTTTCTTGTCGACTTTGGAATAATCGCCGACAATTTTAATGTGCGCCTCGACGGGAAATTTTTTCATAGTATCAAGTTCGCCGAGCCGCTCCTCAATACATTCCTGCGTTGACAGTGGAAAACTCGCGCCGTGTAGAATTTTAAAAACTTCGCGGACATTTCCAGTATCGGGATTATATTCGCAACTCATGGAAAGATTACCTTCGCCCGCCATGTACATGCGCCCAAAACCATTCGTGTCGACACCCTGAGTTAAAAGCGAAGTCCTTTTGCCGTTGTTGTCGACGATAAAAATTTTAGCCTTAGCAATTTCAGCGTGCCAATCTTTAGCCGGCGTGACGTAAGAGTTAAAGTCAACTTCGATAGTGTCGCCCGTTTGAGTATAGGGGAATTGAGCCGCTTCGCGATTTGCGTCGCCAATTCTCAACGCCGCTATAACCGCCGCACTTTGCGCTAAAGTCTCGCGATTGAACTTGTAAACTTCGACGAGCTGACGAGGATTTTTTTCTGACGGCGTTTGATAAGTTTCTCCCGTCGTCCACGTGCTTTTGTCGAAGTAAATCTGCGCGGCAGGGAATTTATAATTGTAAAGCTCAACGGCTTCATCAATGCGATTAAAACAATCCGTCCATTGCTCCCAACTTGTCAAGTCTCGAACGCCCGAACAACTTTTGCTGTGCCCCATACAATCAAGCGCAACCGCGTCAACATTGACGCCCAAAGCCGCAATAGCCTCGCGATTTTCCAATACGTGAATTGCCGAGTTCAAAGAGTGGTCTTTTCTTAGGGCGTTGCCGTCGGTGTAAGTTTTGAATTGTCCGCCGTCCATACCGGTATCGTGCATAAATGCGGCAATTTCCAATTCGAGCCTGTCAATCGACGAATACCACGGATTACCGAAATTTGCCGCGTCAATGGCGTCAGCGGCTTTCAACGATTTTTCTGCAACAAGTGCCGCGTGATGAGTTCCGTGATCGCTGTAAGTTCTAAGTTCGACGTAACGTTTAGCGATTTCTTTTGCATTGGCATAATATTTAGCGGAAATTTCCTTTACCGTGTCAATATCAGCCGCCGAAACAACTTGCGTAAATAAAAACGTTAAGATAAGTAGCGTCGCGGCGAAAAATTTCTTAAGCATAAGCTAGCCTCCTTTACTTGTCATGTAAGGAAATAAATTTCTCCACGTCATTAAAATACTTAAATCTATCGTGAATCTTGTCGAGGCTCCAATCCCACCATTTGATCCTTAGCAAAGCTTCGATAACGTCTTCGGAAAATCTAAACTTGATAATCTTGGCGGGGTTGCCGCCGACGATCGCATAGGGTGGAACATTTTTAACGACGACACTATCTGCCGCAATAATTGCCCCGTCACCGATAACGAGCGGCTTTTCAGGATTGCCAGATTTCAAGATACAGCCACGTCCTATCCAAACATCATTGCCGATTAAAATTTTGCACTTGCCCTGCGGCGACATGAAATTTTTTGGAAACGACCAATCGAAAAAAAATCGGCTGTACTGAGTAACGTTTGTTTTGTTATGCCCGATATTAAGTTGAAACTCGAATAATATATTCCATGAAAGTGCAGAAAATTTTCCAACGTGTATATCCCCGTTTCGTTCAATAGATGCTTTGTTGGAGATATAACTTTTCGTATCAAGAAAAAAAGTAGAATCACTGTTTTTGAACGAGTAAATTTGCGGATAAATAACAGTATGCTGAATAACAAAAGAATCTTGGTTTTCAATAACGCCGGAGGCAATACCTTCATTAATCAGGCGTGAAAAATCCAAATTTGGCACTTGAAAAACTCTACCATCAATGATTCGGCTACGCGGAAGTCCCATAGCTTCGAGTTGCTTCATACGTTCATAAAAATTATTAAGAGAAGATATTATCGCGATGTCAAAGTCGGATAAATTACTAATTATCCCACCCGATCCATCAGCATTTTCAATGGTAGCGACGATTTCCAAAACGCCTTGCTCCGCCGCTTTGATATAAAAAGGTTGCAAGTATTCAAAAAAATCGTCCGTGCCGAAAATTAAAGCTTTGTACATCATCAGTTAATAGCCTCTGCGCCGAGATATGCGCGAATAACTTCGGGGTCGTTTTGAATGTCGGCGGGCGTGCCGTCAGCGATAATAATGCCGTATTCGAGAACGTAAATCCGCTCGCAAATGCCCATAACAAGGCTCATGTCGTGTTCGATTAAAAGGACAGTCAAGCCGAATTGCTTACGAATCCAGCGAATCATTTCCATAAGCTCTTGCGTCTCTTGAGGATTCATGCCGGCGGCAGGCTCGTCTAGGAGTAAAAGTTTCGGCTTAGCGGCAAGGGCGCGGGCAATTTCCAATCTGCGCTGTGCACCGTAGGGAAGATTTTTCGCGACTTCGTAAGCGTGCCCGTCAAGTTTGAAAATTTTCAGCAGGTTTAAAGCTTCCTCTTCGATAGATTTTTCCTCGCCAAAATAACGCCCCATGCGCAAGACAGTTTCAATCAAGCCGTATTTAACGTGGCAATGATAAGCTATTTTAACATTATCGAGAACGCTTAACTCGCTGAACAGGCGAATATTTTGGAACGTGCGGGCAATGCCGCGTTGCGTAATTTCGTAAGGCTTAAGTCCAACAAGCGATTTACCGTCAAAAGTAATTTCGCCCGTCGTCGGCTTGTACACGCCCGTTATTAAGTTAAAAGCCGTCGTCTTGCCCGCGCCGTTCGGACCGATTAGCCCGATTAGTTCGCCTTTATCAATGTAAATGTTGAAGTCAGAGACCGCCTTAAGTCCACCGAAAACTTCCGACACATCAACGGTTTCGAGCAAATGTTTATCAGCCATTCTTTGAATCACTCTCCTCGCCGACAAGATTTTCAATTTCCTCCATGAGTGCTAGCTTCTCCTCGACACGCTCAAGTAATCGTTCTTGCCGATTTGAATCAATGTCGAGTAACTCGCAAGTGTTTTCTAAAATTTTCAAGACAGCCGCCGATTTGTCGTCCGGTATGCTCAAAATCAAAGCGATTGCCTCTTGCTTAGCTTCCGTCATGTTAATTGCCTCCCTGTTTAAAACGCGGCGATAAACTGGAAATTTTTATAATGTTAATCGCGCTAACTGTTCCGCCGCTTTTAAAGCGGCTCATGTTGAGACCTCCTTAGCTCCTGATACCTTGTCTAAGAATTTTTTAATCGGTCCGACGTTCGTTATCTCCATATAACCAAAAAGTCCTTGCGGGCGATAGAACATCATCAAAATCAATGCCAGCGCGTAAATTATCATGCGTGCCTCTGGGAATGACGCCAACGCCGCCGATATAAACGTTACGACGAATGCCCCCGCGATTGAACCTGTGATTGAGCCCATGCCGCCCATAACAACCATTATCAAATAATTAAAAGACGACAAAAACGTAAATGACGTCGGGCTTATCAAATAAAATTGGTGCGCGAAAAGTCCGCCCGCAACGCCCGCAAATGCCGCGCCTAACGTAAACGCCATGACTTTGTATTTTGTCGTGTTGACGCCCATAGCCTCTGCGGCAATTTCATTTTCGCGAATCGCTATGCAAGCCCGCCCGTGCGACGAGTTCACGAAATTTTTTATAAAGAACAATGTCACGAGCATTGCGAAGAAAACCCACGTGAAGTTCGTCAAATGCGGAATGCCTTTGAAGCCCGCCGCGCCGCCGACGTA
>CAMJKR010000054.1 GCA_946406415.1 uncultured Selenomonadales bacterium
AAGGACAATCGACGCAATTCAATCAACCAAACGCGCAAGGACAATCGACGCAATTCAATCAAGCCAACGCTCAAGGACAATCGATGCAATTCAATCAAGCCAATGCTCAAGGACAGCCGACGCAATTTAATCAAGCCAATGCTCAAGGACAGCCGACGCAATTTAATCAAGCCAACGCGCAAGGACAAGCGCAGTTCAATCAACCGAACGCGCAAGGGCAACCGTCGCAATTCAATCAACTAAACTCGCAAGGTCAACCAACGCAATTCAATCAACCGAACGCTCAAGGACAAGCGCAGTTTAATCAGCCGAACGCTCAAGGACAAGCACAGTTTAATCAACCAAACGTTCAAAATCAGCAACCGCAATTTGACCCGACGATACCGCGAATGCGCAGAAGCCGCATAAAACCTAAGCACGTCAGCGAAGATTTTGTTAATCGGCAAGAGGAACTGCGCATGCAAATGGAAATGGCAAAAAATGCTATGCTTAAACAAAATCTCCAAAACACGCCGCAGACAAACGACACGATGAAGAGCCTCGCACAATTCTTGTTGCGCAATCCCGCCCAAAATACTACGCCGCGTGATATGGCATTGCTCCAAAATTTCGTTAACAATTCGCAACAGATGATGCCCGAAGACGAAGCGCGCCACTTGCAAAATCTTCTGCGCCTCTGTCAAAATAATATTCCGCTAACCGTTCGACAAGCCGCCGTTCAACAAAATCTTCCAGACTTGCCGAGACTTTGGGCTTTTATGCAAATGTGCGATATGGCTAATGTTACGTCAAAGATGAACGCCCGCGCCTTTAAACGTGCCGGCAGAGATGTTGCAGACTTTACAACTTCTATGCGCCACGCCATGAGCGCGGAAAATTCTGTTGTGCAGAATCAACGCTCTTTCCAAATGATGCTCCCGATGTATATGGGCGACAACGAGGCAAGCTACCCGACTTATCTAAACGTCTACGACGAGAACACCCAAGACGAGGAGACTGGCGAAAATAAAAAAGAAACGTGGTTCCGTATCTGCGTCCTAACCGACTATATCGGCGCGGCAGAATTGGTTTTCCGCGTTTATGACGAAACTCATTTAGATATGCGCTTTTATTTTTCGCGAATCGATATTGCGGAAGAATTCCGTAGCACTTATCTTGACACGTTGAGAAATTCTTTAAAGCAAACTGAACTTAACGTCGGCGAAGTTCGCGTGGGCGGCGTCGGCGAAAGAATGTTTAGTTTCTAATCTACACCTCTGAAATAATGCCCGCGTGTGAAGTTTGTAATTTCCTCTCCGCCAAATTTGTAAGCGTGGACAATCTGCGCGGTCTCATTTAAAGTTAAAGCTCGACAATCGACGCGAATTCTCGCAACGCCGTCAAAATCTGCGCGGTGTTCAATCATAGAAAGAATTTTCGCGTTGAGGATATGCATTCTACAAAATTGGTCAGTCACGACGGGAAAAAGTTCGCCCTTCCTGTCACGTAAGAAAAAATTTTTTGCCCTGCAAACATGCGGGCAATTTTTTTTGTCTAAGCCGCCGATAAAACTTCCCAACACGCAATAAGCCGAAATCATCAGTTCTTGTCGCCCGTGAACGATACATTCAACTGGCAAGCAAGATTTTTTCGCGAGGCTTTTAACTTGCGTCAAATTTAATTCGGGCGATAATGTTACACCCTCGACACCGAGATTTTTTAGGAAATTAATCGTCGCGCTGTTGAAGACGTGTAAAGAAAAATCCGTTCTAATCGGCACGCCAAAATTTTTTGCAAGATTGAGCGTCGCGAGGTTGTGAACATAAACGGCGTCAATATTTGCAGGCAAAGTAAATGGTTCACCTTCGCGGACGAGACGCGGCGTTGCCAAAGAAAATTTTTTACCGCGCTTGTGAACGAATTCAATCGCCTCTGAAATATTTTTGACGGGTTGATTGGTAAAAGTTTCTCCGCCGAATAAAATTTCATCTGCGCCCGCGTCAAGCGCAACTTTTAATTTCTCCAACGTGTCAACATGAGCTACAAGTTTAGTAATTAGTGGTTGATGATTAGTGGTTAGAAGATTTGCAATGGGAGCGACGGAAATTTTTTCGCGTTCAAACTTTTTAAGCCGCAAAGTTTCTAGTTGCTCGACGACACGGCGGCGCACGTCATTTAACTCGCTAATCGGAATCATTAAATTATCGTCCAAAAAATCAGCAGAAATTTTTTCAAGCGCGAAGATTGAATTGCCCAGCCGCCCGATTTGATTTTTAAGCGTATCCAAAGTAAGCGGACGATTTTTAGCTGGCTCGGCAATAATTTTTGTCTGCGCGGTCGCTGAATTGCCGTCGGCGTCGATAAAAGTTAATGTCAACGGCTCGCCAAGTTTAGCTTTAACTTCCGCCGCAATAGAAATTTTCCTAACCGGTGCGCCCGTAAAATATTTCCGCGCTTCAGCAGTAAGTTCCGCGTCAAAAATTTTAAAAGCTCTGTCGTGAACGCGAACGCCCTTTGTATTAACATTTTTAATCGTGCAAAGATCGCCGCGCAGTTCAAAATCCTCAACTGTAAACGTCACACGCCCGCCAACTTTTATCCAAATCTCAATCTGGTCGCCCGCAGAAATTTTCTCGCTAAGTTTCAAAATAATTTTATCGCGCCCAATCTCCGCAACACGTCCGATTAACACGCCGCGATTATTCGGCTTCATGTCGCTGATTAAATTTTTGCCGGGATTTTTTTCAAGATAAGCCGTCGTGAAGTCGCGATTAAAAATTTGCGCAAGCTTGCGTTTATCTTCAGGCGTAGAAAATTTTTTGTCCAAAGCGTCGCGATAAACTTTGACGACCGTCGCGACATATTCAGGGCGTTTCATGCGTCCCTCGATTTTTAAACTCGTTACGCCCGTTTCAATCAACTTTGGCAATAAGTCAAGCGTATTTAAATCTTTCGGACTAAGCAAATATTTTCCCACGCCGCTCAAAAGATTTTTGCCGTTAGCGTCGACAAGTTCATAAGGCAAGCGGCAAGGTTGAGCACAACGCCCGCGATTGCCACTGCGCCCGCCGATTAACGAACTCATCAAGCATTGTCCAGACCAGCACACGCACAACGCGCCGTGAATAAAAATTTCCGTCTCAATCGGCGATTCACTACAAATTTTTTTTATCTCGTCTAAAGTTAACTCGCGGCTCAAAACTGCGCGGCTAAATCCAAGTTCAGCTAAAACTTTTACTCCTTCCAAATTGTGAATTGTCATTTGCGTCGAGGCGTGCAAGGGAATTTCGGGTGCAATTTGTTTTGCGATTGACGCCGCGCCCAAATCTTGAACTAAGAGCGCGTCGACATTTGCCCGCCGTAAAAATTTTATGTAAGTCGCGAACTCGTCAAGCTCCTCGTCAGATATTATCGTATTAACAGTTACATGAACTACCACGCCGCGCAGATGAGCGAACTCGACGGCTTTAAGCAGTTGCTCGCCCGCAAAATTTTCAGCGTAGGCTCGCGCCCCAAATTTTTCGCCCGCAAGATAAACCGCGTCGGCTCCCGCCTCTACTGCCGCTTTTAAGGCGTCGAAACTTCCCGCTGGTGCCAATAACTCTGTCAAATAAAATCCCTCCGAAATTTTTTTTAGAGAATATAACACGCGGCAAAAATTTTCTCAACGGCGGCAGGATTAATCGTATGCTTGCAGAATTCAAGCTTAAAATTGTTAGAAGATTCTTTTAGAATTACAGGAGGGCTTTCAATGGCTAAAAAATACTACAGCACGAAAATCGTTGGCATAGGCGGCGAGGTCTCTAAGTTCACCAGCCTCGTTAAAATGCTCGTTATCTTCGATGATTCTATGGTTCTGCCGGAGTTGCGCGATTTTTCCGTTCTGCACAGCGGCAATAAACTTACCGACGTTATCAAACCCGGCGACACCCTTCAGATTGCCGGCTCCGAATTCAAAATCCTCAGCGTCGGCAACGAAGTCAACAACAATATCAAGAGTCTCGGTCATATCGTCATCAAATTCAACGACGACAAAGATGACTTGCTTGAAGGCTCCATTCACGTCGAGGATAAACCCATTCCGAAAATCCGTATCGGCGACGAAATTGCCATTGTCGAGGCAGGCTCGGAAGCTTTAATCGGCAAAACCGTAGCTCTAACTTGCGGCGATAAAGCACTTTGCGAGGCAGTTGCGCAGATTTTCAAAGATAACGGTGCGCAGATTGTCGACGGCGACGCGGATATTGTCGTTAACGTTAAGTAAATTATTCACGGTTATAAATTTTTTCGACTGTCGGTCAATAATCGGCAGTCTTTTTAATGCAAAGGAGCGATTAAGATTAAGACAAGCACGATAAAAATAATCAATAACGTAATTGAACGCTATCCTGCGCTGGAAGATTGTCGGAGTGGTTTATTTTCATCAATGGAAATAATTTGCGAGGGTTTTCGCAACGGTGGTAAGTTGATAACCTGTGGTAATGGCGGCTCTGCGGCGGACGCCATGCACATTGTCGGCGAACTCATGAAAGGGTTTCTTCTACCGCGCAAGATTGAAAAATTTAATCCCGAATTCGTCAAGCGTGCTCAAGAACTTTTTCCAATCGACGTTGAATTTTTCAAGGCTAATCTTCAAAGTGCATTGCCCGCCGTTAGTTTAGTCGGTGAAACTTCGCTGATAACTGCCTTTGCTAACGACATGTCGCCGAATTTAATTTTCGCGCAACAAATTTTCGGATTGGGCAAGCGCGGCGATGTTTTGCTTGCAATTTCAACGTCGGGCAACTCGGATAATGTTCTGTTCGCTGTGGAAGTCGCAAAAGTTATGGGGATAAAAGTTGTGGCGATGACGGGGCGGCGCGGTGGTAGACTTCGACATTTATCGGACGCATCAATTTGCGTACCTGCTGATTCGTCGTATAAAATTCAAGAATTCCACTTGCCGATTTATCACATGATTTGCCTTGCCGCAGAAAACGAGTTCTTTAACAATGCATGAGGCAACTTTAGCTGAAAATATTTTAGACATTGCACTTGACGCGGCTAAACAAAATCACGCGGCAAAAATTTTTAAAGTTGGATTGACTTTGGGCGAAATGGCGGGCGTCGAGGTTGAGGCTTTGAATTTGTCTTTTGACGTGCTGAAAAAAAATACTCCTGCTGACGGCGCGGAACTTGTGATTAAGCGCGTGCCGATTAGTGCTACGTGTAATAAATGCGGCAAAAATTTTCGGCTTGAACGATATAATTTTTTCTGTCCAGAGTGCGACGGCATTTTAATTTTGCAGAGCGGGCGCGAACTTTTGGTTGAATTCGTAGATTGCGAGTGAGCAACTGTACAGGAGGTTTGGCTTTTGGAAATAAAATTGATGAGAAATATTTTAGGCGCGAATGATGAGATTGCCGCGCAGAATCGAAAAATTTTTACAGAACGCGGCGTTGTCGTTATGAATTTAATGGGCTCGCCGGGTTCGGGCAAAACAACTTTGCTTGAAAAAACTTTAACGCGCCTTGCCGACAAAATTAAAATCGCCGTGATTGAGGGCGATTTATTTACGGCTAAAGACGCTGAACGAATCGAACGGGCGGGCGTCGACGTAATTCAGATTAACACGGCCGGCGGCTGTCATCTCGATGCACCGATGATTCAAAAGGCTTGCGTTTCTTTAAATCTCGACGCAATAGATTTATTAATCGTTGAGAACGTCGGAAATTTAGTTTGCCCCGCCGAATTCGACATTGGCGAAAATTTTAAAGCCGTCGTGCTGTCGATAACAGAGGGCGACGATAAGCCGCTAAAATATCCACTGATTTTCAAAGAGTCGGAAGTTACATTGCTCAACAAAATTGATTTGCTACCGTTCACGAACTTTGATTTGCAATCTGCTCGGGAGGATTTGACGACGCTTCACCCGACGATAAAAATTTTTGAAACGTCTTGCACGAAAGATACGGGGCTTGATGATTGGGCGGCGTGGCTACTCGGAAAGGTGGCGCGTTAATGGTTGGACTTTTTACGGCGGAAAATACGGTGCTGGGCATTGGCAATATAATTTTAAGCGACGAGGGTTTTGGCGTGCGTGTCGTCGAATATCTGCAAAAAAATTTTACATTCCCCGAAAATGTTCAGCTGATTGACGGCGGAACGCTCGGAGTTGAATTGACGCATTTTATCACGGGAACGCAACGGCTATTGATTATAGATTCGATTGACGGCGGCACGGAGGGCGGAAAAATTTTTCATCTGCGCGGCGAAGAGATAAAAAAACATTTCGCGCAAAAAATTTCGGCGCATGAAGTCGGAATTCAAGACGTGCTGACAATGTTGGAAATTAGCGGTAAAAAAATTCCACACGTTGAATTAATTGGGGCGCAACCGTTCAGCTTAGAGGCGGGCACGGAATTAACGCCGCAAATGTCAAAGTTAGTTCCGATGTTCGCCGATAAAGCCATTGAAATTTTGCGTAGCTGGGGACTTAAAGCAATTTTCAGTTAATGATATAATGGCGGCGAGGTGATTGAAATGCAATCGCAACTTAAAGAGCAGAAAACAATTCCGCTTACACGCGACGATTTTATCATAATGTAGCTAAGAGAAATCCGCGAAGATATACGCGATCTGCGCGGCGAGATAAAAGATTTGCGTGGCGAAATAAAAGACGTGCGCGACGAGATAAAAGACGTACGCAAAGAACTTAACGGTCGCATGGACAAATTGGAAAATGAAGTTCGCGCAACGTCACGTCATAGTCAAATCATGGCGGGCAGTGTCATAGCAATCGCGTTGGGCGTCCTCTATTTCGTGTTTACTCATTGAACTGCCAACTATCTGAAGGAGGTACCAAAATGATAATTTTTCCTGCGATAGACCTGCGCGGCGGAAAATGCGTTCGTTTGATTCAAGGCGACTTCGACAAGGAAACTGTTTATTCGGACGACCCGCAAGCAACTGCGCTTAAGTGGCAAGCTTTAGGCGCGAAATTTTTGCACGTTGTGGACTTGGACGGAGCAAGGGCAGGTTCGCCGCAAAACCTCGACGCCATAAAAAAAATCCTCGCCGCAATTAAAATTCCGATTGAAGTTGGCGGCGGGATTCGGACTTTGGACGGCGCGGAAAAACTTTTGTCGCTTGGAGTTCGGCGCGTGATTCTCGGTAGCGTTGCCGTTGAAAATATTTCTTTGGTCGAGGCGGCTGTAAAAAAATTCGGCGATAAAATTGTCGTCGGGATTGACGCTCGCGACGGATTAGTTGCAGTTCACGGCTGGGAAAAATCTAGCACGATTAAAGCTGACGAATTAGCTAAAAAAATTGTGGCGGCGGGCGTCAAGACGATTATTTACACCGACATTTCCAAAGACGGAATGTTGAGCGGCGTTAACGCAGAAATTTTTACAGAGCTTGCAAAGTTTTCTGGCGCGGAAATTATTGCGTCGGGTGGCGTAAAGTCGATTGAAGATATTCGCGCTTTGAAGGCGGCAAAAGTTGCGGGCGTGATTGTCGGCAAAGCAATTTACACCGGCGCACTTGATTTAAAATTGGCGATTAACGAGGCTGAAAATTATGTTGACTAAAAGAATTATTCCTTGCTTAGATGTTAAGGCAGGTCGAGTGGTTAAGGGCACAAATTTTGTTGGCTTGCGCGACGCCGGAGACCCCGTTGAACTTGCAAAACGCTACGACTTGGAGCGGGCGGACGAATTAGTTTTTCTGGATATAACCGCCTCTCACGAAGGGCGCGGCACTATGGTTGAAGTTGCCAAAAGTTGTGCGGCGCAAGTTTTTATTCCGTTCACGGTTGGTGGCGGCATGCGCACAGTTGAGGATATGCGCATTATGTTGGCGGCGGGCGCAGATAAAATTTCCGTCAACAGCGCGGCAGTTAAAAATCCGCAACTAATCAGCGACGGCGCAAAAAAATTCGGCAGTCAGTGCATAGTTCTGGCTGTCGATGCTAAGCGTTCGGATAATGGTTGGGAGATTTACGTAAACGGCGGGCGCACTCCCACTGGTCTTGACTGTCTGGAATGGGTTAAAAAAGGCGTCGCGCTCGGAGCCGGCGAAATTCTTTTAACAAGTATGGACGCCGACGGCACCAAAGACGGCTACGACATTGAACTTACCCGCGCAGTTAGCGAGGCGGTTAATGTTCCTGTGATTGCGTCGGGGGGCGCGGGCGAACTTGAGCATTTTTACGACGTGTTAGTTGACGGCAAGGCGGATGCGGTTTTGGCGGCGTCAGTTTTTCATTACGGCAAATATACAATCCGTCAAGTCAAAGAATACCTGCAAGGGCGCGGCGTCGAAGTTCGCTTTTAAGCTATTTTATACAACAGAGATTTGCAACCGCGCATAATGTCGTTAAAAGTCGTGTTGAATCCGTTTTTGTCCCAAGGAATATCTTTATCGAGGAGCATAGAAATTTTCCCGTCGGGGTCGCCGCCAACAATCCCTTTGACTTGCTCAACATTGCCCGCGTCCATGCAAACTATCAAATCATTTTCCGCGTAATCTTTAGGCGTAATTGTGCGGGCTATATGTTCTCTGAACGGAATATTTTCCATGCCGAGTTTAGCGGCAATCCCTTGATGTAAAGTTCCGCCGTCAGTTGGTTTGCTTGCCGCGCTCGAAACGGAAATTTTTTCACTCAATCCCGCGTCTTTAATCAACTTTTGCATAATAAACTCCGCCATCGGCGAACGTCCCGTATTTCCACTGCATACAAACATAATTTTCATTGTGACAGCCTCCCTAAAAAGTTCTGAATCATAAGTTTACCTCGTGGCGTCAAAATTGATTCGGGGTGGAATTGAATTCCTTCTACGTCGAATTTTTTATGTCGGACGCCCATAATCGTGCCGTCGTCAAGCTCGCTGGTAATTTCTAAACAATCGGGCAAAGTTTCACGCTCGATAATCAGCGAATGATAACGCCCGACCTCAACGCCCTGTTCAAGTCCAAAGTAAAGTCCCTTGCCGTTATGTTTTAGCCGCGACGTTTTGCCGTGAACGATTTCTTTAGCGCGAATAATTTTGCCGCCGAAAACCTCGCCAATCGCCTGATGTCCTAAACAAATTCCCAAAATCGGCAACGCGCCCTTGAGTTCGGAAATAATTTGCTCGGAAATGCCCGCGTCGCTCGGAACGCCCGGACCTGGTGAAATTATTACGGCAGAAAAATTTTTTACCTCCTCGACGGAAATTTTATCGTTGCGCACGACTTCAACCGCCGCGCCCAATTCCGACAACAGCTGATATACGTTGTATGTAAACGAATCGTAGTTATCAAGCAGGAGAATCATTGTTTTCGACCTCCTCGACGACTTCAAACAGAGCTTTAGCCTTTTGTAAAAATTCGCGGTACTCGTTTAGCGGAATTGAATCAGCGACAATGCCCGCGCCCGTTTGTATCACCGCGTCAACGTCATTTTCAATCCGCATAGTGCGCAACGTAATGCACATATCCATATTCCCGCAAAAATCCATGTAGCCGACGGTGCCCGCATAGGATTTTCGTCGAACGGGTTCAAGCTCGTGGATAATTTCCATTGCGCGAAGTTTAGGAGCACCGCTGACAGTTCCGGCGGGGAAAGTCGCCTTCAAAACGTCAATCGGCGTAAAATTTTCTTTAAGCGTTCCGACGACGCTTGAAACCATGTGCATAACGTGGCTAAAATATTCGACTGCGCGAAGTTTTTCGACTTTAACGGAGCCAGCCGCGCAAATTCTGCCCAAATCATTTCGCGCAAGGTCAACAAGCATTGAGTGTTCTGCATTTTCTTTAACGTCGGCTTTCAAATCGGCGGCAAGAATTTTATCTTCGTCAGAATTTATGCCGCGTCGACGAGTGCCGGCTATCGGGTATGTGAAAACTTTTTTTCCGGCAACTTTAACCAACATTTCTGGCGAGGCTCCAACAAGTTTCACGCTACCGAAATTTAAATAGAACATGTAAGGCGACGGATTGACTTGCCTAAGCTTGCGATAGAAGAGGAACGCGGGCTTAGAAATTTTCGCTTTAAACTGCTTAGACGGAACGACTTGAAAAATATCGCCGGCGAAAATATATTCTTTAGCGCGTTCGATAGCCGATAAAACTTCGGGCGGAGCGTCGCCATATTTTTTTAGGAAGTTAATCGGCTCGTGCGGAATTTTTTCGGGCGGATTAATTTTGAGCGGCGCAGAGATTTTATTTGCCAAATCGTTCATGCGCGT
>CAMJKR010000055.1 GCA_946406415.1 uncultured Selenomonadales bacterium
AACGATGACCTTTGACGCCGCTCAAATTTTTCTCCAGAGCTTCCGCGACAAATTTTTTCTCCAAATCTTCATTGGGCAAGCGGAAAGTCACGTTCATAAACGAGCGCGAATCTTTATCAGCATGTCCACGATAAAAGCCGTCGGAATTGTCAATGGCGTCGTAGAGAAGCTTGGCTTTAATTGAATTGCGACGCGCCATTTCCTCAAGCCCGCCACAATTTTTAATCCACGCGGCAACCTTACCAACCATGTAAATGCTAAACGCGGGCGGCGTGTTGTACAGCGAATTTTTCTTATAAAACGTGTCGTAGCGGAGCATTGTCGGAAGAAATTCGGAACTCTTTTCGATAAAACTTTTACGCGCAACGACAATCACGACGCCGGCAGGTCCCAAATTTTTCTGAACGCCAGCATAAATCAGCGAGAACTTTTTAAAGTCAACGGGGCGGCTAAGCATATCGCTTGACATATCAGCAAAAAGCGGAATATTGCCCGTGTCTGGGACGTAATGAAATTCCGTGCCGTAAATCGTGTTGTTGTAACATACGTGCAGATAGGCGGCGTTCGGATTAATTTTAAGTTCGTCTTGACGTGGGACGCGGCGGAAATTTTCTTCCTTAGTCGAGGCGGCAACTTCCCCGACGCCCAAAATTTGCGCCTCTTTGTAAGCGTTGCTCGAAAAAGTTCCACTTAAAACGTAGGAGCCGGGATTTTCCTTGCTTGCAAAGTTCATGGGAATCATCGCGAATTGCAACGACGCGCCGCCTTGAATAAATAAAACGTCGTAGTCGTCGCCGAGATTCATCAGCTCCAAAATATCCGCCTTAGCTGCGTTGTGAACTTTTTCGTAAGGTTTGGAGCGGTGACTGATTTCGATAATCGACATGCCCGAATTGTCAAAGTTAAGGAATTCGGCTTTAACCTCTTGCAAAACTTCAAGCGGCAAAGTCGCCGGTCCGGGATTAAAATTGTAAACTCGTTTCATATAATTACCTCCAAAAGTTTTAAGGATTGATTCTTCGCCTGCACAAGTTCCCCTGCAAAAATATTTGTCATCTTGTGCGTTCAGTTGATAAAAATAATCAAGGCTGGTAAAATTTACCCAAAAAATTTTGAGTGAGGTGCAGATAAATGTTTAAGCAAAATCTGCGTGTCGTCGTGGCGATTGACAGCTTAAAAGGTAGCTTGACGAGTTTAGAAGCGGGCGCGGCGGCTCGTGACGGAATTTTATCGGCGTCGCCAAAATCGGAGGTAAAAATTTTTCCGTTGGCTGACGGCGGCGAGGGAACTTGTCGGGCGATAATCGCGGGGCTTGGCGGCGAATTAAAATCCGTAGAAGTAACTGACCCGCTCGGCGGAAAAGTTTTGGCGGAGTTCGGAGAGGTCTTGGATAAAAAATTAGCCGTAATTGAAATGGCAAATGCCGCCGGACTTCCGCTCGTGCCCGAAGATAAACGCAACCCACTTAACACTACAACTTATGGCGTCGGCGAACTGATTAAAATTGCGATTGCTGACGGGTGCCGCGATTTTATTATCGGTATTGGCGGCTCGGCTACAAATGATTGCGGCTTGGGCATGTTGACTGCGCTCGGATATAAATTTAACAGCGGCATTTTCGGAGGAGATTTGGAAAAAATTTCTGCGATTGAAGATACAAACGTTTTGTCCGAACTTAAAGATTGCAAATTCCGAATTGCCTGCGACGTTACAAATCCTTTGACGGGCGAAAATGGTTGTTCGGCGATTTACGGACCGCAAAAGGGCGCGACGCCTGAAATTGTTCAAACTATGGACGGCTGGATAAAAAATTTCGGTGAACTTAGCGCGAAGTTTCTTAAGCTCGAAAAAAAATCCGTTCCAGGCGACGGCGCGGCGGGCGGTTTAGGTTTTGCGTTCAGAGCATATCTGCGCGGCTCCCTTTTGCCGGGCGTCGATTTGGTTTTGGACGCGCTCGACATTGCAGAAGAATTAAAATCGGCTGACATTGTGATAACCGGTGAGGGGCGGCTCGACAGTCAAACTGCGCAAGGTAAAGCTCCGTCGGGCGTGGCTAAGTTGGCTAAAAAACTCAACCCGAAAATTTTAACCATCGGGATTGGCGGAAGTGTTGCGGATATTTCTGACGACGCGGGACTTGACGCCGCCTTTGCGATTTTGCGCGAACCCATGACGCTTGCCGACGCTATGAAAAAAGAAACCGCCTCGAAAAATATCTCCGAGACAGTTAAACAAATTATTCGATTGGTTGAAAGACTTCATTAAAAATTTTGCAAGAAAGATTTACTGCTGATAGATTCCAATTCGTAAGGCGTTTCTTGATAGACGTAATAGTTAAGCCAATTAGCAAAGAGTAAATGCGCAACCGAACGCCACTTAACAACGGGTTCTTTAGTCGGGTCGTCGTTTGGAAAATAATTTTGCGGCACGTTTGGATTAAGTCCTGCTCGAACGTCGCGTTCGTATTCGTTTTGCAAAGTGTTCGGGTCGTATTCGGCATGTCCCGTTATAAAAAATTGTCGCTCGTCCAAATTTGCAACGGCATAAACGCCAACTTCATCGGACTCAGATAAAAGTGTAAGCGCGGGAACTTTCTCAATATCTGCGCGGCGAACTTCTGTATACCTTGAATGCGGAACAAAAAATTCGTCGTCAAAGCCGCGCATAAGCTTTTCATGCTGAACGCAAAGTTTATGACGATAGACGCCCGAAACTTTTTCTTCCATTAAATATTTCGGAACGCCATAATAATAATACAACGCCGCCTGCGCCCCCCAGCAGATATGGAACGACGACCAAGCATGAGTTTTGCTCCAATCCATAATTTCAGTAAGCTCCTGCCAATAAGCAACGTCCTCAAATTCAAGAAGCTCAAGCGGCGCACCCGTCATTATGAAGCCGTCGTAATTTTTATTTTTAATGTCGTCAAACGTCCCGTAAAATTCCGTAAGATAATCTTTGGAAGTGTGCGTTGGCGTATAAGTGCGCGTGTAAATAAAATCAACTTCAACCTGCAACGGCGTATTGCCCAAAAGCCTAAGCAGTTGCGTTTCAGTCACAGGTTTAATCGGCATGAGATTTAGGATTAAAATTTTCAGCGGGCGAATATCCTGTGCATAGGCGCGGTCGGCGTCCATGACGAAAATATTTTCGCCCTCTAAGATATGTGTTGCAGGTAAATTGTTCGGTATTTTTATCGGCAAAGTAATTCACCTCTCAATCCAGAGAATATCGGCTAACCCAGCGCGAATTATTTTTAACATAAGCACGCAAGCGAACGAGTCCTTTATAATCGGGGTCGTCGCTGTGAATCATGCGATAAGCTCCGTCGTATTCGTCCTTGAGTTCCTGCCAAGAATTTGTTGGCGTCCAAATTTGTCCGTCCTTGATGACTTCAGTGCCTTGCGTCAAGTTGACGGATTTTTTCATGAAACGGATTTCAGTCGTCTGCCCACGCGAATCCTTTTTAACTTGCCACTCCCACAAAATTAAATTCGTGCCCTTTAGCCGCATAGTCGTCGTATCTGCAGTTAAATTTATCGTCGAGCCGTCGCCATCGGTATACGTCCACAAGTCCAGCCAACGTTCCTCAGTCGGGGCGCGTTTTCGGTCGCGTTCGCCCATCTGAAAAACTTCGTCGACAATCGCGCAATAAAATTCCTCGTCAAATGAGCGCGTATTTATTTCCTTGACGCGCCCCTCCGCCTTAGACCAAACAACTTGATTTTCCACGTTATAAAAGTCTTCGCGAACATATTGGAGCGTGCGATTTTGCGGATTAACTCTAAGCAACGCCAAACTATACGATAAAGAACGCGGGTCGGGCAAAATGTTCGCTATGCCGTAATTTTTAATCGTCTCAGCCGCGCCCTCGTAGGAATAAGTCGTTTTTGTCCACGCTTCAATTTCGATAGCGATTTCCTTGCCGTCGCTCGTGACAACTTTCTTTTTAATCGTCACTGAATCCGGCTCGAAATATTTGCTGTATTTATCATTTGAATCAAGCCAAAACCATTGTGTTTCCGCGTTGACTTCGTGCTCTGTAAAAAAAATTGCCGCGCAGATTATCGCGAGTGCAAAAAATTTTTTCAGCAAAACAATCACCCCTCAGCAAGTCGGCGATTAATTTCCTCGTCTAATTCCACAACGCCCGCGCCAGTCTGTGAACTAACGCAGATAGCCTCCAAACCTGAAACTTCTTTAATTGCCGCCGCTAATGCCTTGCCGCCGTCGTCAAATTTGTCTGCTTGACTTACGACAACGATTACCGACGAACCCGCCTTGCGCAATTTACTTATCCACGCCAGCTCCAGCTCGAACGAATCATCAGTTATCAGCATAAGCGCGACTTCGACACTTTGCGCGGATTTTTCTGCTGTTGAGTCTTCCACGTCTACGCCGACCGTGTCGACCAGCATAACGCGCGTTACGCCACTTATCTCCATTGCTCTGAACGCCGCGTCCTGTATGATTTTTTGTCTCGTCAATGCATACATCAGCGCGGATTTACCGCTTTTGCGCTTGCCGAAAATCCCTACTTGTTTCATGAATTCGCAACCTCCTCTTTACGGCGATTATATCAAACATTTCAAGTCAAGTCGACAAGTTCACGCCGCCTTTTATCGAAGCGGGCAATTTTTTTATAACCAAAGCCGCGAACATAATCAATCGCCTCCTCGTAAAATCTTCCGCAATCTTCCGGTTGATGCGCGTCTGAATTTATCGTAATGGGCAAGTCGTAAGCGGCGGCAACTTTCATGAAGTCAGCATACGGCGAAATTTCTTTAACGGGATAACGATAAAGCGTGCCGGTGTTCACGTCGACAACCATATTAAATTTTTTAAGCGCGGCGGCAACTCGTTCAAGGTAAGGCGTCGCGTCGAAGTCAGGGAAAAATTTAAACAGCCGAATATTAAACGGGTGCCCAAGAATATCATAGTTGCCGCTTCCCGCAAGAAGTTCAACCTGCGCGGCGTATTCGTCATAAATATTTTTCAAGTCGTGATTATTCCACTCAGCGATAAGTTTAGAGGCGTCGTAGCCCCAGCCCCATAAAAAATGCACAGAACCTATCCGATAATCAAAATCCCACGCGTCAAGAATTTTTTTCACGGCGGATTGATTTTTAAAGTTGCAAACCTCAATCCCGATTTTAACGGCGTGATTTTGTTTTAGCCGCGCCATAAAGTCGAAATAATCCTTGAGCGTGTGCTTAAATTTATTCGTCTTAAGCCAGACTTTTTGAAATTCACCGACGGGCGAGGCGTCTAAAATTAAATCGTCGTAATAAAATTGCTCGAATTCGGGGAAAGTGTGCGTGTGTTCGCTTATACCGATTTCGTCAAGCCCGTGACTTTTCGCCGCGTCGAAGAAACCTTGCGTCCACGTCTCATCATAGTCGCCGTATTCAAAATGCATGTGATAATCAAACCTCATAGCCAAACCTCCTCATTGCAAATTTTTTTTATCTTAGCACAAGCAAAACGCATTTACAATCTAAGATAAAAAGCAGCAAAATTATCAGACAAAAGCACTAGGGGGATTTTGACAATTTGCGGCGAAGAAAACTTTTAAGGAGTTGAGGTAATGGCTAAAAAAAAAGTTAAATATGTCTGCCAAGAATGCGGCGCGGAGTCGGTGAAGTGGCTGGGCAAATGTCCCGCGTGTGGAAATTGGAATACGCTCGTTGAGGAAGAAACTTCTATCGAGGCAAAAAGTTCGCACGCACTGACGACGACTTTTGAAATGCCGCGCCCCATTGCCGAAGTCGACATGACAGAATTGCCGCGTTTCATGACAGGTTCGGGCGAATTAGATAGAGTTTTGGGCGGCGGATTAATTCCAGGTTCCATAATTTTAATAGCGGGTGATCCGGGCGTGGGCAAGTCGAGCTTAACTTTGGCAGTGTGTGCAAATGTGGCACGCGGCGGCAGAAAAGTTTTATATGTGACGGGTGAGGAAAGTTCGCGACAAATTCGAATGCGTGCTGAACGACTTAACGCTTTGGCTGATGAACTTTACATTTGCGCGGAAAATAATTTTGAACGAATCATTCACCACGTCGAAAAACTTCAGCCGGAACTTTTAATCGTCGACTCAATTCAAACAATTTATAAATCGGAAATTGAAAGCGCGCCAGGTAGCGTATCACAAGTTCGAGAATGTTCAGCGGGCTTAATGCGCATGTCGAAAAGTCTAGGTGTAACGACGTTTATAATTGGGCACGTGACAAAAGACGGCTCTTTAGCGGGACCGCGCGTTTTGGAGCACATAGTTGATACGGTATTATTTTTCGAGGGCGAGCGAACGGCGGACTTTCGAGTATTGCGGGCGATAAAAAATCGATTCGGCGCAACGAGCGAGATTGGACTGTTTGAAATGCGCGACACCGGACTTGTTGACGTTCCGGACGCGTCGAAATTATTTTTACCGGAACGAGCTGACGACATTGGCAGCGTAATCGTCCCGACTGTGGAAGGAACGCGCCCGCTACTCGTTGAAGTTCAAGCCTTAGTTGCGCCGACGCCTTTTATGCCGCCGCGCAGGACGTCCGACGCCGTTGACATAAAACGCATTCAACTATTGCTTGCAGTATTAGAAAAGCGATTGCACCTTAGTATTGGAGCTTGCGACGTTTATGTTAAGACGGCAGGCGGAATAAAAATTGACGAGCCGGCGACAGATTTGCCGATAGCGGTTGCGTTGGCGTCGAGTTTTGCCAACAGGAAACTTTTGCCGCAATGTGTTATTTTCGGCGAGGTCGGCTTAAGCGGCGAGGTTCGCGCAGTTAGCAAGGCTCGTCAACGTGTCGATGAATCAATCCGCATGGGCTTTACGAATATAATCTTGCCGAAAAAAAATTTTGCAGAAGTTTCAAAGACGGCGGATAAAGCGAATCTTCTGCCGGTTAATAATTTGCGCGACGCACTTAAAATTTCAATGCCGAGGGAGTGAGCAAAATTTTTTCTCAACGATTGCTTGACTTAAAAAAAGTTGTGCTTAACGAGGTAGCGGACAATTTCAATCGAGTTGAGGAAATTTCCGAGCACAACACATTAAAAATTTTAAACGCGATGCGACGACTGAAAATTTCGGACGCGCATTTTAAAACGTCGACGGGCTACGCTTATGGCGACATTGGGCGCGAAAAATTAGACGAACTTTTTGCCGAAATTTTTTGCGCGGAGAGGGCACTTGTTCGCACGCAATTTGTATCGGGCACGCACGCGCTTGCGACGGCATTGTTTGGAATTCTTCGCCCAAGTGATGAATTAGTTTCCTTGACGGGCGCGCCTTACGACACGTTGCAGACGGTTATCGGACATGCACACGCGGCAAAAGGTTCCTTGAAAGAATTCGGCGTTTCTTATCGGGAATTGCCGCTTCTGGACGGTAAAGTTGACATTGACGCGATAAAAAATTTCATCACGCCGAAAACTAAGTTGGCATTGATTCAGCGTTCGCGAGGATATTCCATGCGCGAGCCGTTGACGACTTCCGATATAAAAAAAATCTGCGCGGCGGTTAAGGCGGCTAATAAAAATTGTGTGACGTTCGTTGATAATTGTTATGGCGAATTCGTCGAGACGCAAGAGCCGATTGAAGTTGGCGCAAATTTGGCGGCGGGCAGTTTGATAAAAAATATCGGCGGCGGCTTATCTCCGACGGGCGGTTATATCGTCGGCAGAAAAGATTTAGTTGAGTTGTCGTCGTACAGATTGACGGCACCAGGTATGGGCGACGAATTAGGCGCGAGCTTAGGGACGCCACGACTTTTATATCAAGGATTATTTTTGGCTCCGCATGTGACCGCGCAGGCACTCAAGGGCGCAATCTTCGCGGCGGGAATTTTTTCAAAGTTAGGATATAAAACACGCCCATTGCCCGACGAAATACGCGGCGACATAATTCAGGCGATTGAATTGCGTTCAGCAGAAAAGCTAATAAAATTTTGCCGCGCAATACAAAGTTTTTCGCCGGTTGATTCGTTCGCGACGCCGGAACCGTGGGACATGCCTGGCTACGAAGATAAAGTTATTATGGCGGCGGGAACTTTTGTACAGGGCGCGTCGATAGAACTTTCAGCCGACGGACCATTGAGAGAACCCTATGCAGTGTATTTGCAGGGTGGCTTGACATTTGAACACGCAATAATTGGGATATTAGGCGCGGCGCAAGCGTTGGAGGTATTGCAATGACAAAAATAATTTTCGTGTGCTTTGGAAATATCTGCCGCTCGCCTATGGCGGAATTCGTCATGAAACATTTAGTTAAACAGGCGGACAAGGAAAAAGATTTTCTGATTGAGTCGGCGGGCTGTCATCCGTCAATCGGAACGCCCATGTCGGAGGGCACAGCTCGTGAATTGCGCAAGAATAACATTCCGTTTACGCGGCGCACGTCGAAACTTTTACTTGCCGGCGATTATAAAAAGTTTGATTATCTGATTGGGCTTGACCGCTCGAATGTTCGGGACATGAAGGAAATTTGCGGCGGCGACCCGGATAATAAAATTTTTTTACTAATGGATTTTGCGGGCGAACATCGCGACGTTGCTGACCCGTGGTATACCGACGATTACGCCGCTAGTTATCGGGATATACTAATCGGTTGCATGGGACTTCTTCAGCAGTGAAAAGCTCTGCAGGAAAATATAAGTCTTTGCAGAAATTTTCGCGTAGTTTACAAAAGCAGTTATACAATTTTTATAATGGGAAGTGTTTTTTATGAGAGCAACACAACTTTACGCACCGACTTTGCGCGAGTCGCCCGCCGAAGCTGAACTTATTAGTCATAAGCTTATGTACCGCGCGGGCTTGATTCGCAAGGCGGCAGGCGGATTGTATTCTTATCTGCCGCTGGGTTGGCGCACGATGAAAAAAATCATGCAAATTATTCGCGAGGAAATGGATGCTAAGGGCGGACAGGAAATTATGATGCCAATCGTGCAACCGGCGGAAATGTGGAAAGAGTCGGGGCGTTGGGCAGTCTACGGCGATGAAATGATGCGTCTTAAGGATAGACACGGCAGAGAATTCGCGCTCGGTCCCACACACGAGGAAATGATTACAACTTTGATTCGCGACGAGGTACGCTCTTATAAGCAACTGCCCGTCATGCTGTATCAAATTCAAAATAAATATCGTGATGAAATTCGCCCGCGCTTTGGACTTATGCGTAGCCGCGAATTTATCATGAAAGATTTGTATTCCTTTGACCGCGACGTTGACGGCATGAATATTTCCTACGACAAGATGTATGACGCTTACAGCAGGATATTTGAGCGTTGCGGATTAAAATTCCGCGCAGTCGAAGCTGATAACGGGGCAATCGGCGGCGGGCATTCGCACGAGTTCACGGTTTTGGCTCCGAGCGGTGAAAGTAGCATTGCTTACTGCGAAAATTGCAACTTTGCGGCAAGCGACGAGAAAGCCGAATTAAAAATTATTCAAGCTGAACCGGAAGAACTTCGCCCGCTGGAAAAAGTTAAAACGCCCGACTGTCACACGATTGAACTTGTGAAAAACTTTTTGAACGTGCCGATTGAAAAGACGATTAAAGCGGTTGCGTTTATGGACGACGAAGAGCGATTGATTTTGGCGTTTGTGCGCGGCGACCACGAGGTAAACGAGATAAAAGTTATAAATGCGGTCGAGGGCGCGAATCATCTTTACATGGCTGGCGATAAACTGATTGAGGCGGCGGGCGGCTCTGCCGGCTTTATGAGCCCGATTGGCTTAAACGATAAAGCAATAATCGTCGTCGATCAAAGCGTTATGTTAATGTCAAATGCTGTAGCCGGTGCCAATGAAGTTGACACGCATTTTATCAACGTGACACCGCGCAGAGACTTTGACGCGGAAAAAATAATCGTGGCGGATATACGCATGGTACAAGAGGGCGACCCGTGCCCGCATTGTTCTGCGCCGCTCAAAATGACACGCGGAATTGAAGTCGGGCAAGTCTTCACGCTCGGCAAAAAATATTCCGAAGCTCTACACGCGACTTTCCTCGACGAAGACGGCAAAGAAAAGCCTTTTGAAATGGGTTGCTACGGAATCGGCGTCGGGCGGACGATGGCGGCGGCGATTGAGCAGAATAACGACGCGGACGGAATTATTTGGCCTAGAGCTATCGCGCCGTT
>CAMJKR010000056.1 GCA_946406415.1 uncultured Selenomonadales bacterium
CTCGCAAGTTTCAATTAACGGTGGCGCAGGTGACGATTACATTTACCTCGATTATTATTCAACTGATAAAGTGACACTAAGAGGCGGCGACGGTAAAGATACATTCATCTACAAGCCCGGCGAAGGCACCGATACAATTCTCGACTATACAAGCGGCGATATGCTAAAGATTCTCACGACAGACGGCAAAGCTGGCGGTTCGTTTACTAAGTCGTCGTTCAGCGACAGTATACTTACACTTACAATTAGCGGCGGCGGTAAAGTTATTTTTGAAAATGTTTACTCCGGCGACAGTATCAAAATTAACAACACAAGTTATACAATCAACGGCAATAAGCTTAAATAGAATCTGCGCGGATAAAATTTTATTCCCGTCAATACGGCGGGATTTTTTTTGTGCACTTTTCTTTAATAAAAAAATGGGTTATAATCGCGGCGAGAAAAGTGGTTAGTGATTGGTGGCTAGTGATTAGAAAAAACCTAACCACTAATCACTAATCACTAATCACTAATCACTAAAAAGAAGGGAGTTTTATTTTATGGCTAAAGCCAGCAAAGTTTATATCTTTTTTAATTGCGACGCAGATAAAAGCGAGGCGTCCATGAATATTTTCTACAATCACGCCGTTTATAAGGATACAAAAACTTCGCGGAAAAATCTTTGGAAAAAAGTTAAGGAAGAGTTCGGCGCGGAACGAATTCAAATCGCGGAGGAAAATCTTAAAGCCGTCGAATTGGCGATAACCGAAGGCGACCCCGTCTCGGCTAGTGACTTTATTCAATTCGGCGCGATTCGTGCGGTTGATTGCTATTGAGGTTTTTAGATGGCGGCAAAAAAAATTGCACTCTTTATTGACGCAGATAACATTTCAGCTAAATTCGGCAAGCAGATTATCGAAACTCTGGAAAGTCGCGGCGAAATTTTTATCCGGCGCATTTACGGCAACTGGGAAAAATCTTGTCTGCACAGTTGGAACGAATGCATTTTAAATTTCTCATTCCGCGCCGTTCAGCAACCCGACTTTGTAGCGGGAAAAAATGCAACTGATATGTCTTTGGTGATTGATGCAATGGACGTACTTTACGGCGGCAAAGCGGACGTTTTCGCGCTCGTGTCCAATGATAGCGATTTTACGCCGCTTGCAATTCGTCTGCGCGAGAGCGGCATAAATGTAATCGGCATGGGCAATGAAAATGCACCTTTAGCTTTTCGCAACGCCTGCAACGAGTTCATAAATTTGGATAAAGCCGCCGCGCCCGAAAAACCTCAAGTTCAACCCGTCCAAAAAGTTGCTCCGCCACCCGTAAAATCATCTGCCGCTAAAGTTCCCTCCTTAAGCGAACGAAAATTGCAGAGCGAACGCGACAAAGACGAGCGCAACAAAAGACTTCAGCAACTGCATAATATCTTCCGCGAGTTTGCAAAGAATAATGCTACGCAAAATGGCTTCGTTAATTTAAAACGGGCAATCGACGCCATTACAAAAAAGAATCTCGGCTTCGGCGTGAAAAACGTTGGCTACACTACATGGAAAAAATTTATTGCCGATTTTCCAGAACTGTACGAAGTACAAAAGACCGGAAATGACGTTGCTTATCGTTGCGTAACTGACAATCCGGAAGACATTAACTATAAACGCCAACAAGTTCATGCTGTCCTGCGCGAAGTCTTTAAAATTCAAAGTAACGATAAAGGCTTTGCAGATTTGTCTTATGCAGGAAGTGCACTCAAGAATAAAAATCTCACCGTAAAAGGTTTGGGGCATGGCAATTTGACTAAATTTGTATCTGCATTCCCCGACCTCTACGAGCTAAAGAAACATACCTATCGTTGCAAGTAGTACAAAATATTTTGAACAATCAGTAGACAAAAAGAAAAGCGGCGTGTATAATTTTGAAAATATCTTGCAAAAAAGGAGGAGGCTCGACAAAGGGGCTTCCTCCTTTGCAAGAGGGGCAAGTTAACCTTGACTCCAAATATAGAAAAATATAGTGGGAAGGAGGATATTGTTTCACTCGGAAGAAAAAATTTTTTGTCAAGAGGTAAGGAGGTTTTTTGTATGAGTGACGGAGGCGGTTCGGCATTTGCCGTAGCGCAACAAATCGGTAAGTCGTTGTTCCTGCCGATTGCCGTTTTGCCGTTCGCGGGCGTTTTGTTGGGTATCGGCGCATCTTTCTCGAACCCGACGACTATCGCGGCTTACGGCTTGGAGAGTGCTCTTCACCCCGGCAGTGCGCTATTTAGTTTCATGCTCATTCTTTCCAACGTCGGCGGCGCAATCTTCGGTAACTTGCCGTTGATATTCGCTCTGGCGGTTGCTCTCGGTATGGCGAAGAAAGAAAAAGGTATCGCCGTTCTTGGCGCAGCAATTTTTTATCTCGTTATGCTTACAACAATTCACGTCTTCTTGGGTCTCGACGGCTCGATTCACGCTGACGGCTCGATTGACCCCAGCGTTAAAGAAGGCGCGATAACTACAGTTCTTGGTATTACAACTTTGCAGATGGGTGTTTTCGCGGGTATCGTTACCGGTCTCGTTGGTGCGGAATTGTGCAATCGTTTTTATAAAACCCAACTCCCGCCCGCGTTTTCATTCTTCGGCGGCACGCGCTTTGTCCCGATTTCTTGTATGATTTTCGGTATCGTGACTGGCGTTATTATGTATTTCGTTTGGCCTTTCATTCAGACGGGCATTTTCGCGCTTGGCGGCGTCGTTCAAGCGTCGGGTTATTTCGGCACATTCTTCTTTGGTTGCTGTGAACGTGCTTTGATTCCGTTTGGCTTGCATCACATTTTCTACCTGCCCTTCTGGCAGACTGGTCTTGGCGGTACTGCAGTTATCGACGGTCAAACGGTTATGGGCGCGCAGAACATTTTCTTTGCAGAACTTGCCTCGCCGAACACGGAGCATTTCTCGGTTGATGCGGCTCGTTTCTTAATGGGTAAATTCCCCTTCATGATGGCTGGTCTTCCGGCGGCGGCGTTTGCAATGTACACCTGCGCACGTCCCGAAAAGAAAAAGGCGGCTGGTTCTCTGTTGTTCTCGGTCGGCTTAACTTCGTTCCTCACTGGTATCACTGAGCCTATCGAATTTACTTTCTTGTTCCTTGCTAAAGAACTTTTCATGATTCACGTATTCTACGCGGGCTTGTCCTTTGCAACGTGCCATATACTCGGCATTGCAATGGGTACAACTTTCTCCGACGGTTTAATTGACTTTATCCTCTACGGCGTCTTGCCCGGTCAAGCTAAAACTAACTGGATGATGATGTTGCCTGTCTTCGCGGTCTACGCCGTGTTGTATTTCGTAACGTTTAAATTCTTCATTATGAAATGGGATTTGAAGACGCCCGGTCGTGAAGCTGACGACGAAGAAATGAAGATGGTTTCCAAAGACGAATACCGCAAAGCGACTGGCGTTGGCGTTGCTGGCGGCGGAGCAAGTGCGGCTATTGCCAACCTTACACCTGACCAACAGAAATCTGCAACTATCTTGAGCGGTGTTGGCGGCGTCGATAACGTCACTGAAATTGACTGCTGCGCGACGCGTCTGCGCTTGACGTTGGTTGACGGCTCCAAAGTTAACGAAGGTATCTTGAAGTCCACTGGCGCGGGCGGCGTCGTCATTAAAGGCAACGCTATCCAAGTCATTTACGGACCGAGCGTCACGATTGTTAAGGCGAACTTCGAGGAATTCGTAGAAGACATTCGTGCCGGCAAGATTGATCGTTCGATTCTTGAAGGTGCTTCGGGCGGCGGCGGTTCTGCGGCGGCTGAAGAAGAGAAACCCAAGATGAAAGACGCTATCTTTGGTGCACACTTAACCGGTCGTATGATGCTCATGAATGAAGTACCCGACGACGGATTTGCCTCGCGTGCAATGGGCGACGGCGTTGCAGTTGAGCCAACTGAAGGTAAACTCCTTGCTCCGGCTGACGGCACAATTACGCTTATCTTCCCGACTAAACACGCAATCGGCATGGTTACGCCCGACGGCGCAGAATTGCTCATGCATATCGGTATCGACACGGTTAAGCTTAACGGCGAGAACTTTGAAGTTCACGTTACTGACGGTCAAGAAGTCAAGCGCGGTGACTTGCTCGTCACGTTCGATATTCCTGCGATTAAGAAGGCTGGTTATCCTGTTACCACGCCGCTTATCGTCACCAATTCTTCCGCTTACGGCACAGTTCGTCCGCTCAAGACAGGCGATGTCAAAGCGGGCGCAGATGACTTGCTTGAAGTTCTCGGCTAATTCGGTTTCAAAAATTCGAGTGAAAAATATTCTTCCTTGGTTAAAAAGCCCGTCGATAAAATTTCGGCGGGCTAATTTTGTTTTGTTAGGAGGTTTTGTTTTGACAACCTATCTTAAAAATGCTTTGATGATAACGTTGTTAATTTTTATTCCGCCGCTTGGTTGGCTGTTCATACATAAATATTCAACCTTCGACAGGAAAACAAATTTCGCGCTTGCCGCCGTGTGTTTTGCGTTTTTTATCTACGCGAACATTTCCGCCGGCAATTTGGAAAATATTTTCGGTAGCAGTAAAGGTTTTGAACAGAGTTTGACGCCTGAAGAGTTCCGCGAAAAATTTAACGCCTCCGCGCAGAGACTTGCTCCGAATTTAGATTTGGCGATTAATGCGCCGTTGACGGTAGAGGATAAAAATTTTGCTTACGAGTTCACTCCGAAGCTTAAACTTGTCGGGACGGTTGACGGCGAACAAATTACCGAGCTGAAAATTTTTGCCGAGCCTGAAACTAAAGACGAATCATTTCAGACGATTAACGTATTGGGGCTTTTAATTGCGACGCTCAATCCTGAACTTGACGTTGACGACCGTAGCGAAGTATTTCGCGATTTGCGCATGTTAAAAGAAGTTTCGACCGAAGGCACCTACGATTGGACTACAAGTCGCGGGCGCGTGAAATATTCCGTGCACGCCGACAGCGGCAAAAGTATTTTCACCGCCGAGCTTAAGTAATAAAAAAATTCCGCAGAGTTTATGCAAAAACCTCTTTGGCGTCGAAAATGGGACCATCTTTGCAAACTTTTTTCCTACCGTTGACGGTGTCAATCGAACAGCTAAGACACGCGCCTAAGCCGCAAGCCATGCGCTTTTCAAAAGAGACCTCGCACGGAATATTTTTTTCAAAGGCAAATTTGGCGACGCCGCGCATCATAATTTCCGGACCACAAGTTAAAATCGCCGAATAATTTTCCGCCGATAAAACTTCGGGCAACAAATCAATTACGAAACCTTTTTTAGCATAAGAGCCGTCGTCAGTCGTGATAAAAATTTTCCCGACATGCGGGCGAAATTCCTCTTGCCAAAAAGTAACTTCGTCGCGTGTTCTGCCGCCGATTAAAACATCAGCAGAAAATTGTTCCGCCGCACAGAGCAAAGGCGCAAGCCCCATGCCGCCTCCGACTAACAAAATTTTCCCGTCATAAGCTGAATAGCCGTTGCCGAGTGCACCCAAAATATTTAGGCTCTCACCTGCTCGCCGCGCAGATAATTTTTCCGTACCGCGTCCGACTGCACGATAAAAAATTTTAACTTTGCCGCCAGCCGTCGAGGCAATGCCCAGCGGTCGTCGCAACGTGAATTCGTCCGAAATTTTTACTTGAACGAATTGCCCTGCCCGCGAAATTTTTGCAAGTTCCGGTGCGTCAAGCGTCAAGCGGAAAATTTTTTCGGCGACTTCCTCGTTGGATAAAATTTTTGCGTTAAAAATGTTCATAAAAATTTCTCCTTTTGTCGATTGCTTGAACTTTCCACGCCGAATTGAAATTTCCTTTAGCTCATAAAAAAACCGCCGAACTTTTACGGCTTGACGCTAAACGGCAAAAAATATAAACTGCAACGAGTTAAAATTAAGGAGGAAAATTTTATGCAAGTAACGAAGACAGCCCTCGACGGCGTGTTGATTTTGGAACCGAAAGTTTTTGGCGACGCTCGCGGTTGGTTTATGGAAACGTGGTCGGCTCGCAAATTCGAGGCGGCAGGTTTGAATTTTAATTTTGTGCAGGATAATCAATCCTATTCGTCGCAAAAGGGGACTCTGCGCGGCTTGCACTACCAGACGGCTCCTTTTGCTCAATCTAAGCTCGTTCGTTGCACGCGCGGCAAACTTTTGGACGTGGCAGTTGATATTCGCGAAGGCTCTGCGACTTTTGCCAAATGGGTTGCCGTCGAACTCACTGCCGATAATAAGAAGCAACTGCTGATTCCTCGCGGCTTTGCACACGGCTTTTTAACGCTAACTGATGACGTGGAGATTCAGTATAAGGCGGATAATTTTTACGCGCCGAATTGCGACGGGAATATTCGTTGGGACGATTCGGAAATTGCGATTGAGTGGCCGTTTGCACCGACAATTTTAGCTGACAAGGACGCCAAAGCTCCGACTCTTAAGGAACGTTTGGAGCGCGGCGAACTTAAGTTTAGTGATTAGTGGTTAGTGGTTGGTGATTAGTGAACTTTCTAACCACTAGCCACTAAAAATCGACCGAAGGGAGATTTTTCATGGAACTGACACGCGAACAACAAGAGGCGGTTGACGCACGCGGCGAAAATTTATTAATAGCGGCGGCGGCTGGCGCGGGCAAAACAAAAACTTTAACTGAACGTGTCGTAAAGCTGATTGAAGAAAATTCCTGCGAAGTCAACGAACTTTTAATCATGACGTTCACGAACGCGGCGGCTCAAGAAATGCGCTCGCGAATACAAACCGCGCTCACGAAACGTTTGGAAACGGAACTCGACACCGTTAATCAAGCCTACCTCGAAAAGCAAATAATTCTTTTGAGCAGTGCACAAATCTCAACGTTCGATTCGTTCTGTCAATCGGTTTTGCGCAGAAATTTTTCGCGAATTGACCTTGACCCGAAATTTCGCACGGCGGAAACCACTGAACTGGATATTTTAAAAAAGGAAGTCATTGAGGAGCTTTTTGAGGAAAATTATCCGAACGACGCCTTTAAAAATTTTACGGATGAATTTGGCGGCAACGTTCACGGCGATGATAAAATTCACGAAATGATTATCGACTTGCATGACTTTTCGTTGAGTATGCCGTATCCTGACAAGTGGCTTGATTCGCTCGCCGCGCCATATGACTTGCCCGAAAACGCTCGCCTTGACGATACAA
Source organism: uncultured Selenomonadales bacterium (assembly GCA_946406415.1). GTDB lineage: Bacteria > Bacillota > Negativicutes > Selenomonadales > Selenomonadaceae > Quinella. The sequence goes on from CAMJKR010000056.1 coordinate 7,157, forward strand.
GCTGGTTTAAATTTCTTAAGCCTTACATCTTAAAAACGCTGGAAAAAATTTTCGACGACTGCGCGGCGGCTTGCGAACTTGCCGAACAAAATAATATTAAAGTCAAAATTATCCGTAGCGATTTCAATCAGATTAATGGCTTGAAAACTTCACTCGACGATTGGAACGCGCTTTACGATAAAATTTGGACGATTAAATTTGATAACTTCGGCGGCGGAAAATTTGTTGACGACAAATTAATCATCAAAGACGCGATTAAAAATTTGCGTGACAGCTACAAGAAAAAACTTGAACATTTGCGCGATAAATATTTCTTAGCCGACGAAAATAAAATGCTCGCCGATGTCCGCGAACTTTTTGAGCCTATTAAAGAACTTGTCCGCGTGACGAAACTTTTTGCGCAAAAATTTTCCGAGGCAAAGCGCGAACGCGGTATTATCGACTTTAACGACATGGAGCATTTCGCGCTGAAAATTTTCGACGTTGCGTCGGAAGTTGCCGCCACTTATCGCGACAAGTTTAAATTTATCATGGTCGACGAATACCAAGATACAAACGGCGTGCAAGAGGCGATTATCCAAAAAATTTCTCGCGGCGACAATCTTTTTTTTGTTGGCGACGTCAAGCAGTCGATTTATCGGTTCCGGCTCGTCGATTCGGCTAACTTCAAGGATAAAATGAATTCTTATCGCTGTATAAATCTGTCCAAAAATTTCCGCAGTCGGGAAAAAATTATCGCGGCAGTTAATGAAATTTTTAAGCGGCTCATGAATAAACGGGCTACGGAAATTGACTACGACGCGGCGGCGGCTCTGCAATTCGGCGTAAGCTACGAGGTCGGCGAAAATTATTTTGATGAACGCCCCGAATTTTATTTTATCAAGACGGAGAAAGATGACGACAACAAAGATATTGAAATTGAAATGCGCTTTATCGCGGGGAAAATTCACGAGCTGATTGCCTCGAAAAAACTTGTGCGCGATGGCGAAAATTATCGTCCCGTTGAATTTAGGGATATTGTAATTTTGCACCGTTCACCGAAGACAACGGCGTTTGAAATTCTCGACACGCTTAAAAAGTTTGGAGTGCCGGCTTATGTGCCCGACGAGGAAAATTATTTTCAAGCCAATGAAATTCAAGTTGTTATGAGTTTGCTAAATTTGTTGGACAATGCGCGGCAGGATATTCCGTTGGCGGCTGTCATGTTAAGTTCGATTGGCGGGTTCAGCGCGGAGGAGCTTGCCGAAATTAGAATTGCAAATCCCGACGTCGATTTTTATACGGCGGTTGCCAATGGCTCGGATAAGTGCAAAAACTTTTTGGCTAAACTTAATGTCTGGCGCGAAACGGCTCGTCAAATGGGCGTACCTGAACTTTTGAGCAATCTTTATCGCGAAACTGGTTATTATGATTCTGTTGGAAATGAGGAACGCGGCGAGGCTCGTCAAGCAAATTTGCGAATTCTGATTGACCGCGCCTCTCAATTTGAATCAACCAATGCTCGCGGCTTGTCGAGGTTTATTGAGTTCATAAAGAAAATTCGTGACATGCAAAAAGATTTATCGACAGCGGCGACACTCGGCGAAAATGAAAACGTCGTGCGTGTCGTGACCATTCACAAAAGCAAAGGGCTTGAATATCCCGTAGTGTTCGTGGCAGGCGTCGGCAAAAAATTTAACGCGGAAGATTACACGCGGGCAAAACTTTTCATGCATAAAGAATTTGGGATTGGAGCGCACAGAACGCCGAAAAATTCCCAGCTAAAAGTTAAGACGTTGGCAACGCAAGCCGTATCAAAAAAAATCGCAGAAGAGTCAATCGCGGAAGAGTTGCGGCTTTTGTACGTGGCAATGACGCGGGCTAAGGAAAAATTATTTTTGGTCGGAGCGACGAAGAAAACCGCGCTAAAAGAATTGCGCCCCGTTGACGTGCCAGACGACTACGACATTTTAACGGCGGGAAAATTTATGGATTGGCTGTTGCCGATAAAAGACGCGCTTGAACCCGTCATAAAATCGCGGCTCGTGGAGTTGTCGGAAGTCTTACAAGTTCAAGAGCGGTCACTAGAAAAGGCGCAGAAAAAAATTGCTCAAGCACCCGAAAAACTTCCGTCGACGCCGCTTGAAAAAATTCCGGCAAAACTTTCTGTCACGGAACTTAAACGCCGCGCAGAGGAAGAAGACTTACCTCAGCTTGAAAAATTTGCGCAAAAAAAATTCGCCTATCGACGTCCGAATTTTATTCAGAAGAAAGAAATTTCGGGCGCGGAATTTGGCTCGCTTATGCATAAAGTAATGCAGTCTTTGAACTTAAGCGGCGACTTGTCAGCTAAAGGAGTTGCCGCGCAGATTGTGGAGCTTGCAAAGCGCGAAATTATTCCGTCGGAGCATGTTAAGTTGATTAAGGCGGAAAAAATTTCCAAATTCTTCGCGAGTGAACTTGGGCAACGTTTAATCAAGTCGCAGGAATTTTATCGCGAATTGCCGTTCAGCCGATTGATTGACGCGCAAAGATTTTTCCACGTCGACGAGAAAATTTTTATACAGGGCATAATCGATTTGCTATTCAAAGACGCGGCAGGGCGTTGGATTCTGCTTGACTACAAAACGGATCGCGATGCCGACGACATTGCCGAACGCTACAAAATTCAGATTGAACTTTACACGGCGGCTGTGGCGGCTTTGTTAAAAATAACCGTTGCTGAAAAATATCTTTATTTGCTAAACGGCGGGCGGCTCGTAAAAATGTAAAAAAAAATAACGTCTCCGGTGTCAGCTAACGCCGGAGACGCTTTTTTTTTATCTTAGTCGAGCAATGTGGAAAGTTCCAGTCTCAACTTCTTTCCTGTGACAATGTGGACATTCGTTGGCGATAATGCCTGTGTAACCGCAAACGGGGTCGCGGTCGACGGGGTGATTGATTGAGAAATATCCCATGTCGG
>CAMJKR010000057.1 GCA_946406415.1 uncultured Selenomonadales bacterium
TTGGAAAGCAGCGTCACCGTGCCCACGCTGCCGGGATTGCGTATCGACACCCGCCTTCCGTATGCCGCGATCACGTCGGCGAACTTTTCGCGGTTGTAGTCCAGATGTATCACGCGGCAGTTGGTGTTGATCTTTGTCGTGAACGTCGGCAAGCTTAACGGAAAAATCTTTCTCAAAGAAAGTCACGTTGGAGAACGGAACAGTTTCCTTGTCGCCCATGACGTTTATCTTGCAATCTCGATTCGCCCGATAGACAACACCGTCAAGAACAATCATTTCGCCGTTAAGCCCCTCGAAAGTGCCAATGCCGGTGTCGCCGTGCGTTTTCAAATCTTTGACACTGATTGAGCCGTCGAAGTAGCCCATTGCCAACGATTGAAGCAAAGCAATTTGATAAATCGTTTCCTTATCCTGCGCGGGCGCGGCGGTCGCAGTTGACGCCGTGTTGAAAAGCAAAGATCCTGCCAAAAGGGTTACGCCTAAAAATTTTTTCATGATTAAAACCTCCAAAAACTTCATTAAAACATTAAATATTAAGCCTCCAGAACTCTGGGAACTTTAAAATAACCATCTTCTTTAAGTGGCGCGTTTGAAAGCGCAAGTTCTCTGTCCAGCGACGACTTAACTTTGTCCTCGCGGAAAACATTTTGCATTGGCAAGGCGTAAGTCGTCGGCTCAACGTTCGTCGTGTCGAGTGCCTGCAAATTTTCCACGTAAGTTAAAATTTTGTTCAGCTGGAAAAGTACGTCGTCTTTTTCGTCATCGCGAATTTTCAGCCGCGACAAACTCGCAATCGTTTTAATGTCCTGTTCGCTTATCTTCTTGAACATTCCGCCGCCTATAGAGGCGGGGGATTCATGAGAAGTTTGCATTTTGAGTTTCCTCCTTTGAATAGAATTGCCTTATTCTCAAAGGGTTCGCCAACAACCCCGCACACAGTCGCTCTAAGTCGAGTCTCTGCTTACTTTTACGCAAAATATTTGCCGCGCCGTTTACGTCTGCATTTATCAGCCTGCCGTTTGCTGTTTGATACAAACCGCGTTTTATTCTTTTGCCGCTGAATGTTCCCGTATACGGCTTTTGTGCGTCATATATCGGCAGTTCATCAAAGTCTAAAAAACTTGCCTTTGACGTGTAACTTTCTTCTTGCTCTATGTAATTCATGCCGTAGCGTTTACAGAGATATTTTAACTGCCGACGCAATGCGCCGAAACTTATTTGTGTAAAATTTTGATTCGTCTTCTTGCCTAAATTCATTTCGCGCTTAAAATCGGAATTGTAGCCGCAAATTAACGTGCCTATGTCATTGACGATACAAAAATTTATTATGTAACGTACCGTTTTCTTCAGGCAATCATTAACGCGGTTATTTCTCTTTATCGCGATTCGTCGCAGTAAATTTGAAAAATGTTGTTGCTGTTTTTGTCGTGACAATATCGCTTGCAGGTAGGCTTTGCGTTTATTCCAATGTTGATTTATATGTTTGATTTTACGTCCGTCCAAAATGAACGAAGTCCCAACATTGGTTACGCACGTTGCCAAATTATCAAGTCCGATGTCAATCGCTAACGAGTTGTCGCGATTCAATTTCAAGTCTTGCTCGTCAACTTCGTAGCAGTACGCGATTTTGAAATATCTGCCGTTATAGTACGGAATTATTTTCACTTCTTTAATTTTCTTGCTGATAAGTCGGTCTGGAAATCGGATTTTTATTTTGTGGTCGTTCAAAACTTTTTTGTATGTGTTGCTTGAAGGCAAGATTAAGTAGCCGTTCTTGACGTTTATGCTGTTGCCGGCTATTGTCAACGTGTACAAGCCGCCTTTTTCACGATATTTAGGCGGTCGCGCCTTCTTTACAAACTTACTTTTCAACAAGCCGAAAAAAGATTTGAAAGCGTCGTCAACGTTTCTCAAAGTTTGTTGAGCCGAGTTTGCTTGCAAAAGCTTGTAGTTGTCATTGTCTTTGCATTGCGGTTCATTTTTCATATATGACAAAAAAGTTTTATCCTTGAAAAATTGTTGGCGAACGTTGTACAGACCGAAATTGTAGAGACAGTTGCTGAAAAAACAAAGTTCGCGGAGTTGAGAGTATTCTTTCTTGGTTAAGTGACGAATTACGTTTAATTGGGTAATCTGCATGGAGTCACCTCCTTTCGAAACCATTTTAATATTACTGCAATGCAAAAGCAAGTGTGGCGATTCATTCCTGATTAGTGGCTAGGAAAACTCTAAACACTAACACAGCGGGAGTATTCTCGCTAATTTTGGATAAATCAACTAAAACACCTCAAATGCTTATCAGCGTTTTTTCGAGAATTCATTTAACGACAAAACAAGCCTGTGTATTGGGTAGGCAAGCACGACTTGCATTATCGCCGTTGGCCAAAAGTCAAACTTCCAAAATCTTATCAAGTCAATTTGTAGGTCTAACATAAATAAAAAAGATATAGTTATCGCGAAGTGCAGAGCCAGCGCGGGAATTGAACTTATCACCGGCAAAAGCGATTGGTCGCGGAAAAGATTGACGGAAAATTTCCCGAAGATAAGCCCTATCGTCATGTAGCTGAACATTGCCAAGCCAAAATAACTGCCCGTCGTCGCGTCCTGCAACAGTCCCGCCATAAATCCGAAAAATGCGCCCTTCTCATGTCCGCGCAGGAATGCAACCGATACCGTCATTAACAACATTAAATTCGCGCTGAAGCCGTCGAAACTTATAAAAGTTAACAGCGACGTTTGCAGGGCGTAGAGCAATATAAGTACCATTGCCCAAAGCCCGATAACTCTCATCGCGTCGCCTCCTCGGCTTGCTGTTGCGCATCTTCGGCAACGTAGCCTGCCGCTTGAAGTTGTTGTTGCTGTGCGTCTTGAATCTGCTGTTGAGCGTCTTGAATTTGCTGTTGCGCCTGTTGAAGTTTTTCAGCCGTCTCGTAAGGATTCGTTTCAGTGCCGGGCGTCTGTGTTGGCGGTTGAATTGGTTCGGGCGGAGCCTCACGCGACGCAACGATTACTGCTACGTCCTCTAACTTTTGGAAGTCAACGGAAGTATCAAGCACGCCGTACATCAAAAGCCCGCTTTCCTCGTTGTGCATTTCGATAATTTTGCCAACGACAAGCCCTTTTGGATAAACGCCGCCAAAACCCGACGTTACAACCATATCATCAACTTTGACGTCCGAATCTTTAGGGATATTAACCATGCGTGGATGGCTCGGATTTTTAACGTCGCCCTCGACAATTCCCGCAACTCGCGACTCCGGACGCTGAATCAACGTGCCAACAGAAGAACGCGGGGCTATCAACAGCTGAACTTTCGACGAACTAACGCCCGCCTCCTTGACGTGCCCTACTAAACCCATTTCCGTAACGACTGCCATATTATTTGCCACGCCGTCAAGCGTTCCGCGATTAATTACAATTACACTAGACCACGACGCCGACTCGCGACCGATAACACTTGCCGCAACTAAATCAAATTGAACTGCCGTTTGCTTATAGCCTAGCAAATTTCTAAGCCGCTGATTTTCCGAAGCATATTCCGACGCCGTTAAATTCTGCGCACGTAAAATTTCGACTTCCTCGCGCAACTGTTTATTCTGTTCGTGCAAATGGGAAATTTCCCTGACGGTATCTCTTACAAAAATTAGTTGACTGCCCGCCCAAGAAAATGCGCGTTGAAAAGGTGCCATAATTACCATTGCGACGCCGTCAGTTGCCCGCGTATTGAATTTGCCACGCGCCGCGAAAAATACACAACAAAACACGCTGATAAATACAACAATCAGCGCGATAATTTTTTTTGCCGTCTGTTTTTCCTTGCGAAGTTTATTGCTCATTGTCTTAATTTTTTAGACGTCATGACGACCCGTTTTAGCAAGTTCATATTCTCAAGGGATTTACCCGTGCCCTCGCCTACACAGCTCAGCGCGTCATCGGCGATTATTACCGGCATTCCCGTTTCCTTTGAAATTAATTTGTCGAGGTTGGCAAGCAATGCGCCGCCGCCCGTCATCATGATTCCGTGATCCATAACGTCTGCTGCCAATTCGGGCGGAGTCCTCTCAAGCGTGCCTTTAACAGCGTCGACAATTTTAAATATCGGGTCGCCCAATGCCTCGCGAATTTCGCTTGATTTAACTTCGACAGTTTTTGGCAAGCCGCTAAGTAAATCACGCCCGCGAATCGTCATTGCTTTATCTTTATCGGGCGTGATAATTGCGGTGCCAATATTAATTTTAATTTCCTCTGCGGTGCGCTCGCCAATCATCAAGTTGTACATGCGGCGAATATATTGGATAATCGACGAATCCATTTCATCGCCGCCGACGCGAATAGATTTGCTAACAACAATGCCGCCCAAAGATATTACCGCAATTTCCGTAGTGCCGCCGCCTATGTCAACAACCATGTTACCGGTTGCCTCCTCGACGGGAAGTCCTGCGCCGATTGCCGCCGCCATTGGCTCCTCGATAAGATAAGCTTCACGTGCTCCGGCTTGCGTTGCCGCATCGATAACTGCACGCTTCTCAACTTCCGTGACACCGCTCGGAACGCCGACGACAACTCGCGGGCGCACGAACGATTTAGAATTCATTGCCTTACGAATAAAATATCGGAGCATTGCTTGAGTAACGTCGAAATCGGCAATAACGCCATCTTTAAGCGGGCGAATCGCAATTATATTTCCGGGCGTGCGACCTATCATTTGCTTTGCCTCTTCGCCAACGGCAAGCACGTCGCCCGTATCACTTTTTATCGCTACAACCGAAGGTTCACGCAGGACAATCCCACGACCTTTGACGTGCACGAGAGTATTTGCCGTTCCCAGGTCAATTCCCATGTCGTGCGATAAGCCTCCAAAAAAACCCCACATCTGAAAGATTGCTCCCTTCTTTTGGTAAAAATTTTTGCCTGCGCTAAGCAAAAACATTTTATCATACTTTTTACACTTTGCAACCTACTTTTAAAAAGTGCCCAATCATGATACACTTACTAAAAATTTTGAGAGGAGAATTTGAATGGCAGTTTTAGTTTGCGGAGGCGCGGGCTATATCGGTTCGCACACGGTCAGGGAACTTTTAGCGGCAGGCGAGGAAGTAATTATCGCCGACAATTTGAGCACGGGACATCGCGAGGCAATTCCCGCCGTGAAATTTTACGAGTGCGACATCAGGGACAAAGCCGCGTTGAAAAAAATTTTTGCGGAAAATAAAGTTGAGGCGGTCTTTCACTTCGCGGCATTCATTGAGGCGGGCGAGAGCGTCAAACTTCCGCTGAAATATTTTAATAACAATGTCTACGGTATGCAGATTTTGTTGGAGGCAATGACGGAATGCGGCGTTGATAAAATTATTTTCAGCTCAAGCGCGGCAGTTTATGGCGAGCCGGAAAAAATTCCGATTGATGAGGGCGACGCAACTTTTCCCGTTAATCCTTATGGCGACTCTAAATTGATAATGGAAATGATGATTCGACGTGTCAGCGCGGCGCAAGGCGTCCGTTATGTCAGCTTGAGATATTTTAATGCAAGCGGCGCGAGTTTAGATAGCTCAATCGGCGAAGACCATCACCCCGAAAGTCATTTGATTCCGTTGATTTTGCAAGTTCTACTCGGCAAGCGCGACCACATTACGATTTTTGGCGACGATTATCCGACGCCCGACGGCACTTGCATACGCGATTATATTCACGTCCTAGATTTAGCGAACGCTCACATTTGCGCGTTAAATTATCTGCGCGGCGGCGGCGAATCAAATTTTTTCAACTTGGGAACGGGGCATGGCTTTTCGGTTAAAGAAATTATCGACGCGGCGGAAAAAGTTACGGGCTTGAAAATAAAAAAAGAGCTTGGAGCGCGTCGACCGGGCGATCCGGCAAGATTGATTGCGTCGGGCGAAAAAGCACGGAAAATTTTGCAGTGGACGCCGCGTTTCGACGACGTGGAAAAAATTATCGCAACCGCTTGGAATTGGCACAAGTCTCACCCAAAAGGCTACGAGGAGGCTTAACATGATTAAAATAATTCTCTCCGACATTGACGGCACTTTTCTTAAAGACGATAAAAATTTTACAGACTTGCACGCCGAAGCCCTTAAAGCCGTCGTCGCTAAAGGTTTGAAATTTGTATTTGTATCAGCGCGAATGCCCGAAGCAATTTATCCGATAACCGACGCAATCGGCATGGCGCACACGCCCGTTATCAGTTATAGTGGCGGACTTGTACTAACGGAGAATGAGGAAGTTATTTTCGATAAAAAAATTTCCGCTGACGACGCGCAAGGCGTTTTGGCGGAAATGAGTCGTTGGAATGATATTACGATAAATTATTATACGGGGCGTCGCTGGTTCGTAGAGGCGATTGATAGACGCGTTCAGTTTGAAATGGACATAACCGGCGCGACGGCTGAAGTTGTGCGTTTCGATAAACTTTTAGGCGAAAATATTTTCCCGAACAAAATTATGGTTATCTGCGAGCCGCCGACTTGCGAGGAAATGGAGCGCGAACTTGGCAAAAAATTTCCCGCGCTGAACGTCGTTCGCAGTGCGCCGTATCTTTTAGAAATTATGGACAAGAGCGTTTCAAAGGCGACGGGCATTAAAGTTTTGCTCAAACATTACGGCTTTACAGTCGACGAGGCGATTGCCTTTGGCGATAATTACAACGATATTGAAATGTTAGAACTCATTCCGCAAAGTGTGGTTATGGCGAACGCACCCGACGTCGTAAAAAAATTAGCCGCCGCCGTCACCGATTCAAACGAGAACAGCGGCATTTACACTTATCTTGTCAAGGTTGGCATTTTATAATTTTTAAGGTTGCGTGCTTATGAAGTCGCGGAGCTTGTCGCCTAAAAGATTGAACGTCGCAACCGTTATAAAAATGGCAGTGCCAGGCGCGAGTATAACCCAGGGCGCAGTTTGTAACATTGAGCGACCGTTATTCATCATCGCGCCCCATTCGGCAGTTGGCGGCATTGCGCCCAAGCCCAGAAATGACAGCCCAGCCAATTCCATTATGATTGTCCCAATGTCTAAAGCAGCCGTTACGAGAACAGGTCCGGCGATATTGGGCAAGACGTGCACGAATAAAATTTTTGTCGAGCTTGAGCCTGCCATTTTTGCCGCGTCGAGGTAGGGCATTGAGCGAATTGACAAAACTAATCCGCGTGAAATTCTTGCGTATTTAGACCAGCCGACTACAGCCAATGCCGCCGCCGCATTTAACAATCCGCCGCCTAATGCGCCAGCCACCGCGATTGCGAAAACCATTTGCGGGAACGCTAAGAACACGTCCGATAATCTCATCAAAAAAGTATCGAGCTTGCCGCCGTGAAAGCCACAAATCGCGCCGATTAAACTTCCGACGATTGAAATTGTCGCTAGCAATAACAGCGACGCGCACAAAGTTGTTTGCGAGCCGACTATAACTCTGGATAAAACGTCTCGTCCGTAGCGGTCGGTTCCCAAAATATTCGTTGAATTCGGCGGAGTGAGTGCGCCTTCCAAATCTTGAACGTAAGGATCGTAAGGTGTCAAAAATTCCGCGAAGACCGCAATAAAAATTAAAGCTCCTGCCGCCGCGAGGTAAGGGGCTAATTTTTTCATGACATTTCACCATAACGAACACGCGGGTCGAACCAATAATACAGCAAGTCCGCCGCGAGATTCATCATCACGTAAATTATCGCCATCCAAACGACGTAGGCTTGAATCAGCGGATAATCGCGAGTTAATATTGCGTCAACTGCCATTTTCCCAACGCCGTCCCACATGAAAATTGTTTCGACAATCGCGGTGCCGCCGAGCAGTGAACCCATTGACAACGCAAGCAACGTGATAATCATGATGAGCGTTGAGCGCAGGACACTTTTAGTTAAAATTGTCCACTCTGCAACGCCGCGACTCCTTGCGCCGATTACGTATGGTTTATCCAATTCTTCTAAAACAACTGCGCGGATTTGTCGCGTATATTTCGCGCCCATTGCGATTGTCAACGTTAGCGCGGGCATGATGACGCTTTGACCGATTATCGGCAATAAATTTAGTTTCAGCGCGAGGAAATAAATCAACAGCAATCCGCAGAAAAAATTCGGCATGGAGTTCCCAACAAAACTTAAAGCGCGTATCACGTAATCGAGCGGGCGATTTTGATTGACGGCGGCTAAAATTCCGAGCGGCGTCGCAATAAAAATCGTCAGCAAAATTGAAACCAACATTAGCTCAATCGTCGCGGGCAATTTGTCGGCAAAAGTTTTAAAGACGAGCTTGCCGCTGATAAACGAACGCCCCATATCGCCCGTTAAAATTCCACCGAGCCACCGTCCATATTGAATTAAAAACGGCTGGTCAAGTCCGAGTTCTGCACGTTTAGCGGCTTTAATTTCTTCTGCCACGCTGCCCGATTGCTCATAAATTATATCTACGGCGTCATCTCCTGCGAATTGCATCATGCCGAACGTTAGAAAAGTTATTCCGAACAGAATCGGCACGAGCTGAACGAGCCGCGCTAAAAAGTATTTTTTCATGCCGCAAATTTTATACGAGCCGCGCAAAAAAAATAAGCCCCGCATAGGGATCGGGGCTAACAAAAATTTTTAAGGATTTATTTTTTTTCCGTGTCGATTGTCTTTTCCACAGGCTTTTCTAAGTCGAGAGCATCAGCGGGCGCATCAAGTGATTCGCGATACTCTTCGAGGTTTTTATCTTTTTGGAGGACTTCGTCACCTTTAGCTTTGGGTTTTTCAATCGGGAACGTGATAATCTTCAAAGCCTGAATCGTCTTCCACGCGCCGGCTTCCAAAAGTGTTGCGTCGCGCAGTTCGCTTTCGTTAGCGCACTTATGCCACTTGCCTTCGGCGTCGCGGAAATACATTTCAAACGCAAGCTGGAAATGTTTTGCGTCGCCGTATTTTATGCTGAACTTGCCCGCGCTGTATTCGAGCCCTTGAGCCTCGTACTTTTTAATGGTGTCGTCGAGGCGCGGCGAAACAACGTCGGAAATTTTTTCGAGCGTCATATCGGGGCGGAACAAGTCAACGAAGAAATTTTTAACCGACTCAACCAAGTCCGTAACCATTTCAATTTTATTTTCCAATGCCATTTCAATTCACCTCGCTCAAACGCTAAGCTCAAGTTCTTTCTCGTAACGGGCGGTAACGTCGCTTTCTTTGGCGGTCAAGCCTTCCTTAGCCCAAGCGGGCACTTCGGATTCATCAATTTCGCGCACGGTTGTTTTCTCAACCCATTTGCCGTTTTCTTTGTAGTAGAGCCGGTGAACGAGCCGCATAACATTACCTTCGACGCTGGAGAAAAGTTTCGCCGCATAATCAACGATACCTGTTTCCTTGAGCGCGGTTTGGAGCTTCGGCAGGAATTCTTTCAGCCAGCCTTCAATCTCTTGCCAATTCGTAACGACCAGATAGCCGCCGACTACTGCTCCCAATCCAATCAAAAGCGGAATCATTTTATCAACCTCCTAATTTAAAACTGCGCATGTATTCTAAACGAAAACCTTTTAGCAGGCAAGTAACTTTTTGATTATATTTCATTGCGCGTCAACGTTATAAGACATCCAGAAATAAAAAATTTATTAGCTTAACGGGATTTTTTGTGTTAAAATAAAGCTGGGAAATTTCTTGCCGCTTAAGTAAAAGAAATTTTTATTCGAGCGGCGGGTAATTTCTTTGAAAAGTAAATATCTGTTAACACGGAGGATAATTTAATGCTTTTCTACAAATTTCAAGTAACCTTTGAAATGAAAGCTGACAAAATGGGCGGCAATGCTTTTGAGTCGCGGCGTGCGTTAAAGTTTCATTTGGGCGATTTGAGCGCGGCACTTTCCGAAGGCATTGACGGCGATAAAGTTAGAGTTTTAATTCACCGCGCAAGACAAAATTTGTTTCAAATGCTGGTCGCTGTCGACGGCTTCCAAGAGTTGACGCCCGCGAAGTTGACAAGGCTCTTTGAAAAATTTTTTTCAGACGTTGAGGATTTTGGCATTAAGACTGTAATAATTAAAGACCTCGTTGAAATAACCGCTATGAAGTTCAGCAAGATTTTCGACAGGGCAAATCGTTCTGATAACTT
>CAMJKR010000058.1 GCA_946406415.1 uncultured Selenomonadales bacterium
AATTCTTCGACGCCGCGTTGAATAAGTTTTGCTAGGCTTAAGCCTAATTCTTTTGCCGCCGCATTGTATTCCGCCCGCTTGCCCTTTGGAACGTCCGTAGATAATCTGTCGCGTTTTTCTTGTCGATACTTCACGATTGATAATTTCTGCGCTTGTGACACTGCCATAATCAACACTCCCTTTAACGCAAAAAAATTTCAGCCGTCAACGCAAGAACCTGACCTCAATCCGAAGCTGCGCTACAATAACCTCGCGTTGCTGCGTATGCCCTGGCGCGATTGTCAGTACAGTTAGTGTTCGGTGAACCCAAGTCCCTGCGTTCACGGCTGAGACTTTCAAACGTTATGGCGGAGAGTGAGGGATTTGAACCCTCGGTACGCTATCAACGTAACACACGATTTCCAGTCGTGCTCCTTAAGCCACTCGGACAACTCTCCGCAGTAATGCGCAGTTTATCATTCAAATTATCAACTGTCAAGCATTTTTAATCTTTAACTGCGGGAGGAATGAAGATTTTATTAATCGGTACCTCGTTTAAGGGCAAGTCTCCGTCTTCGTCACTCAAATGCCCGCGTGAACGCCCGATTATCAATTCGTTATGTTCCCGCGCCCATTCCAAAATAGTCCGATAAAAATTATATCGCAAATCTTTACTTGACAAACTTTTTAGCTCAATCGGCTCGCATGAAGTATCTTTATCAAGCGGTGCCCATGTGTCATCTAAGTCGACGCGCTCCACAACTTGCACAGTCTCATTAACTAAATCAAACTTAAGATAATCTGCGCGACCGGCAAGCCTGTCATAGCCTTTAAGCGAAAGTTTTTTCCAACGCCGCTTTTGAATCACGTCTTCAATCTGAACATTGTCGTAAATGCAAACCGTCGGAACCATAAGCGTATTCAAATCAAGTGTGCCGTCCTCTTTTACTCGATAGCCCGCTTGACTGTGATTAAACCAATAATTTCCGCGCGGCGTCGACTGCACCCACATATAAATTTCCGTCGGGACTTCGGTTATAACTTCGCCGTCGTCTTCATATGCCAAAGCTGGATTCGTTGAAAAAATTATCATCGCCGACACAATCCCCGCGAAAAATTTTTTTAGTTTCATGCTTAGTCATCCTTTCGCGAAGATTATATCGAATTTATTTAAGCTTTGCAACGTCAATCCAGCCCGCGCTCTTTACGTAGCGTTCGAGTTCGTCGAGTTTAAAACGTGCACAACTTTTATCGTTGCCGGCGGCGGGATAAATTACGTCGAATCTTTTCAACGAGGCGTCAAGGTAAATCGGAACGCCTTCATTTACTGCGAACGGACAAACGCCTCCGACCGCGTGCCCAATTAAATTTTCTACCTCGTCTACGGGAATCATATGCGGACGGCAGGAAAATTGCGCCTTGAACTTTTTATTGTCAATCTTCATGTCGCCCGACATCAAAATTAGCACGGGCTTTTTATCGACGAATACCGAAATTGTTTTGGCAATCCTGCCGACTTCGCAACCGAGAGCCTGCGCGGCAAGTTCACTGGTCGCCGTCGATTGCTCAAATTCAATCACCCGTTCCGGCTCGCCAATTTCCGCAAAATATTTCTTAACCTTTTCGATAGCCAAAATTTTTTCCTCCTGTCAAATAAAGTTCGCGCCCATTATAGCAGAAAAAATATTTTTGTCCGCCAAAAAATTATTGCGGCAATTATTTAACTATGTTACACTGCAAACGCAATCAATCCTTAGAAAGGAGCTTTACTATGGGAATTCTCGATAAAGTTAAAAGCCTCTTGCCTAAACGCAAGGAACCCGAATTGAAAAACAACGTCCCGAAGGAAAAAGAAAATATCCGCAAGACGTTTGGCAAATATTGCAACGCTAATCACGGCACCGAAGATAACAAACTCTGCGCCAAATGTACCGCCGTCCTGTCAACTGTCATGATTAAAATCAGCCGTTGTCCTTATGGCATTGGCAAACCCATTTGCGAGCAATGTGAAACGCCTTGTTTCGGCGAACGCTTCACCAGTGAATTTTTGGAGATTATGAAGGGCGGACAAAAGAAAATGCTCCTAAGTCACCCGCTTATGACCGTCAAACACAAATTGGCGGGCTTAGGCGCGGAGTACGCCAAAATGCAACGCGACAAAAAATCTACCGAAAAACAAAAGGAAGACGCCGACAAGCTTAAAGCCAAATTCGCCAACGCAACCCGCTCACCAAAGAAATCGAAGAAAAAAAAGAAGAAAAAATAACTCCGCCGCCCGTCGACGTCCGAATTGTGTTTCTTGGCGCGATGACGCGCTTTATTTTTTTACAAAAATTTAAAGTAACTTTTAAGTTATATTTCGCGGCAAGCTATGACGAAGACTTATACATTTTTAAGCAAAATTTAAGAAAAAAATTTTTCAAAACTCTTGCAATACCCCCCTTTTTTAGTATCGTATTATACGCATGAAGTTAGTTTTAAATTTTTTGAAGGGTAAAGAGGATAGAAACAATTTTTTAAGCACTAATGGCTTTCTAGGAATGATTGAAATGCTCAACGTGATTAAGAAGAGACTTCGCCCCGAAAAAGGTCAAGTTTTAGTTTTCTCAATTTTGCTGTTGCCGCTGGTGCTCGGAATTCTGGCGTTGGTCGTTGAAATGGGCAATCTCTACGTGCACTATTCGCAATTACAGAATGCCGCTGATATAACGGCTGTCGCTGTAAGTAAAAAATTCAACAGTGAAGTTGATATTAAAAATCTACCTGCTGAAGATAAAGAATTCATAATTAAAATCGCCAATATGGACAACATCAACAAAAATTTTCCTATACAGCCTTTTGTGTATTCTGATGAGAACAAATTTTATGTCAAGCTTGAAAAAAACATTGAGTCCTTTTTTAAAAAAGTATTCGATAAAAGCGGAATAACACTTCCAGCTTATGCGGTTGCTTCAAAAAGTACAAAAAAGTTGACAACCTTTACAACAGACCCAAAAAGTCTTACGTGGGTCAAAGTTGAGTAATGATGTTGGAGGCAGAGTTTCTTGTTTACCAAAATCATAAAAACTATAAATAACGTAATAGAACGATTCACGCCGAGACAACTACTTGCGGGGGCGGCAATCGTCGGAGCTTTGGTAGTTTTAATGGTCTACTTTACGCTCACTCATATGGAAAGCACGTTGAAAGCCGCGCAACCTAAAGAAATAAAACTTACAAAAATCGTCGTGGCAAAAGTCGATATTCCGCGCGGTGTAGTTATCCAAAAAGACATGTTGCGGGTTAAAGAATTCGTTGTTGACTCGTTGCCTAAGGGGACGTCCAGCCAAATTGAAATGTTCCTAAACCTGCCGACAAAGTTGGAGATATTCGCGGGCGATATTTTGACAACGGATAAAGTTTTTACCGATTACAGGCAAGCCGGATTTATCGGAATGATTCCAGATGATTGCCGCGCCGTAACAATCCCCGTAAACAATGTAACCGCTATATCAGGACTTATAAAAGCCGGTGACCACGTAGATATAGTCTTAATTCGGAACGTGCCAAGCGGCACAAAAGCTTCAGTCTTTATGGAAAATGTCTTATTACTTAGCATAAATCAAAATACCGACAGGCAAATACAAGAGCCTAAGTCTAACGACAAGAAAGGAGCTGACCAAAAGAATTCTGAGAATAAAAAATCAGAGGACACTACTGAAGAAAACTCCGAAGAGGTGATGACTGCAGAAGAGATTATGGCACAAAGCGATAAACTGGCAAGCCAACCTATGGGGCAAAGCGTCGGAATGGTTACTTTAGCTTTAAAACCCGATGAAATTACAAGAGTGACTGCCGCAACGACGATGGGAAGATTTTATCTTGCACTTCGACCATTAAAGCCGCGCAGTGACAGTATGTATATTCACGAGACAGATTATTATTCGGCGACTGATAGCAGTGAACCACCGCCGCCGCCAAAATCTGCTCAACCTGCTAATCCGCCCGTTCCAGTAATTCCGGCGGCACCAGTTCCAAATGCACAAGTTCCGTCGCCAAATCTCCCCGTAATTCCAAACAATGGCAAACTCCCTACAAAGCAAGATGACTCATTTGAAATTATTCAATGGGGACATTAATCCCTGATTTAACTTGGTGGGATTACATTGAAGACAATTTTTAAATCTATTGCACTTATATTTATGCTACTGATATTTTCTACGACGGTTGAGGCAAGAGACGTTGTTAAAGTCGACGTGAACGCCACAACTTATGTAAATGTCGGTAGCGTCATAACCAGAATAACTTCCGGCAATCCACAAATTGCTGTAGTTAAACAAGTTGATTCGACCTTGAAAACCGGCTTTTTGGTTGAAGGTCATGGAGCCGGCACAACTGTCGTCTTGGTATGGACAACGCCAGGACAGATTAAAGAATATATGATTGTCGTTTCGCCCGAAGATGTCGGACAAGCCCTTTTGATTCAAGAGGCAATCGGGCTTCCCGATGTCCACGTTCAGAAAATCGGACGAAAGATTCTCTTAACCGGTTCCGTTAAAAATCAATACGAACACAACTATGCAATTCAAGTTGCGAGTTTCTATATTCAAGGCAACGTCTCAATTCCGCTCAACACGGGCAGTAATGTCAAACTTGATTTGGAAACGAGCGAATCAACCGATACATCTAGTGAAGACATAGAGCCTAGCCAAATTGAAAGTAGCGGCTCAATTATCGACCTGCTTAAAATTACTAACCCAACGCAGATAAAATTGGAGGCTCAAGTTATCGACATAAATTCAAACAATGCAAGCGATTTGGGCTTTCAATATGGACAAAGTAACGGTATCACCATTGCGCCAGGCTATCTGACTGCAGGCGAGAATATGGGCAGAGGCGGTTACAGCAACAATCCGCTCAAATGGTTTGACCGTCATCGCGCCAGCTTGGGAATGACGATTCAAGCCCTCGTCGAACAAGGCAAGGCAAGAATTCTTTCCCGCCCGAATATCACGACTTTAAGCGGCGAGCAAGCTACTATTCAAATCGGCGGGCAAATTCCCTATACCATCTCAAATCTTACCGGCTCGACTGTTCGATTTAAAGACTACGGAATTATCCTGCAGTGCAAGCCGATAGTCGACGCTGATAACAAAATAACCGTTGCCGTTCACGCAGAAGTTAGCAACCTGAGCGGACAAGCCGTCGACGGACAACCCATTATTTCAACCCGTCATGCTGATTCCGTTGTTAATCTTATGTCGGGTACCTCAATGCTTATCGGTGGGCTTATGGATTCTTCGGAAGGTAAAAGCGTACAAAAAATTCCGTTGCTCGGCGACATTCCAATTATCGGCGAATTCTTCAAGTACACAAACAAGAGCCGAGATAAACGCGAACTTGTCATAATAATCACGCCGACCATTGTTGAAGCGACGGATTACGGCGCAATGACTGAGGAAATGCACAACGCTTTTGAACAGAGCAAGCAAGAATTGCAGAACAGAGAAGATGTTAACCTGAATTTTGACAAGACAACTTTGACGCCTTTTGATGATTAAAGGAAGAGGTAAATTAAATGGCGGAAGGACGCAGTAGCATTGTTATAACGGTCTTCAGCACGACCTCCGGAATTGGCAAAACTTTTGTCGCTACGAATTTGGCGGCGGGTTTGGCTAAGGATGGGAACGCTGTCTGCTTAATCGATTTGGATTTGCAGTATGGCGACGTTGCAAACTATTTGAACTTGCAAAACGTGCCGACCATTGCTGATATTCCGCCCACAATGCCGGTTAACAAAGTTCAAGATTATATCGGCGAATACCGGCATGGTAACGTTGCCTTCTCCGTGTTGCCTGCGCCCTATCAAGTTGAAAAATCTTACACTTTGGACGAGCGCAGAATCATTTCTATCATTAATAACCTTGACAAATTCAACTTTATAATCGTCGACACTAAAGCCGAATTCAACGATATGAATATGGCGGTTATGGACATTAGCACGATTATAAATTTTCTGTGCGTCGCCGATTTCGTGCCCGCAATTAAAAATCTCAAGAGCGGCTACGAAGCAATTCTGCGTTTCGGCTACGACGTTAACAAAGTTCGCCCCGTTTTAAATCGTAGCGACTCGCAAACTCTGATTGACCCCGGCGATGTCGAAACGGTTTTGGGCAAAAGATTTTACCATGAAATTTCCAACGATTTTAAGGGAGCAAGCAATTCAATTCGCTCCGGTTGCCCGCTCGTTTTGTCCGATTCAAATTCTAAAGTCAAACGCGACCTTTACGAACTTGTCGGGCTATACACCAACCGCAAGAGGGTTAGCGAACAGGCAACGCACAACGGAATTATCTCGTTCTTTAAGAGGCTTTGGAGCCGTTGAGGATTTCTTACTATGAATTACAACGTAATTTTGATTGATGCCGACAACGCGACTTGGATTCACACCCAAAATATTTTTAAGCGGTTGCCGCAACTTAATCTCGTCTCGTCCTATCGCGAGGTAAAATCCGCGCTCGGTCAAGGCACTGTCTTTAATCCCAATTTATTCCTCGTCGACATTGAAGACAACGCCAATCGCAACAGCTTGCCCGAATTCGCCGAAATTTTCCCCGACGCTGTAGTTATCGGCATTATGAGCAAATGGGACGCCGACAAGGCTTTTGAGAGTATTCGCGGCGGAGCTATCGGTTGCTTAATCAAACCTTTTTCCGGCGAAGATATTCTTGACGGCATAAAAATTTTCAGTCGCGGCGTTAAAAATACTAAACCGCGCTCGTTTACATTCTTCAGCGCAAAAGGGCGCAGTGGCAAAACAACTTTAATCGCGAACCTTGCCTTGTCTATCGTTAGGCAGACGGGCGATATGGTTGCAATTATCGACGCCGATTTACAATTCAGCGACATGGCGATTTTCTTCGACGTGGAACCGATGATGACAGTCGTCGAGGCAACCCGCGATATAAAATTTCTGTCACCAATCCGATTGAACGCTTACTTCCTGCCCGTCGCTGAAAATATTCAACTCTTGTGCGGTCCGCGCAGATTGGAATATTCCGAACTCGTCGACGTTGAAAGTTTAACTGCCGTCGTTCGCATGGCGCAATCTCTTTTCCACTACGTGCTGATTGATTTGCCGTCGGGTGTCAGTCCTTTCTCAACTAACATGTGCGAAATTGCTGATACCGTCTTTGTTTGCGGCATGTTGAATACCGGCTTTGAAATTAAACATATTCAGCGAACCTTGCCGATGTTCACGATGTGGGAGCAATACGGCAAGAAATTAAATATCGTTTTGAGCCGCGTTGACGACAAGCAAAAGCCCGACATTGAACGCCAACTCAATCACAAAATCGCCGCCGTTTTGCCGAACGAATTCTTAATGGTTTCAGCGGCTAACAGCGGTAAACTAAAAAACGTCATGGATTATCATAATCTTCTTTCCGAAAAAATTAATACACTTGCCGGAGAGATAATTAGAGATGCTTATTAGTTTAGTCGCGGTACTGTGCGGATTCTCGGTAGTCTTAATGTTATTCCTCTTGCGGACTTATCTGGCGAGATACCACATAAACTTATTCCACGCACTAAGATTTTACACCGAAAAAGAACCGCCGCCGCAAACTTTAATGGATTACAAGGTTGTCAAGTGGACGGTTGCTATCGTCAAAAAACTTGCCGCCTTACTGCCGCAAACTTCGTTCTTTACTAAACTTAACGGCACCTTGCGCCGCGCAGGTCTTCCCTTGCTAGGCTCGGAGTTCGTCGTTGCTGTCGTGTTAACTTCTACGCTCGGCGGGCTGATAGTTTTGGCAATCACGCTTAATAAAGCGGGAGCCGTGATGACTGTCGTCGCCATTATCTTAGCTGAATGTTTTCTGCTTAGGCGTATGGTTATCCGACGGAAAAATCTTTTTGTAAATCAGCTAAGCGATTGTCTAACAACCGTCGCAAACTCTTTAAGGGCAGGTTTCAGTTTCGTGCAAGCTATGGACTTAGTTTCAAAGGAAATGGAGCCGCCCATAAGCGACGAATTCGCCCACGTTATGCGCGATATTTCTTACGGTATGCAACTAGACGAGGCTTTAGAGGATATGGACAAGCGCGTTGACAGCTCGGATTTTCATTTGGTCGTTACCGCAGTTTTGATTCAACGCGAAATCGGCGGCAACCTCGCGCACGTCCTAGACAGCATAAGCCAAACAATTCAAGAGCGAATCCGTATGCGCCGCGAAATTTTGACGCTGACCTCTCAAGGCAGAATGTCTGCGTGGGCTGTGTCGGGATTGCCAATATTTATCACCTGCGCAATGCTTCTAATCGATGAGCACCATTTTGATAATCTGCTAGAAAGTCAATTAGGCATGATTATTCTAGGCGTTGCAGTTTTTATGGCAATTGCCGGGTTCGTCGTGGTTCAAAAAATTGTCGCTATCAAGGTCGAGTAGGAAGGAGACGACTGCAATGTTGAAAAAAATTCGCGAATTCTTTTCGCAAAAAGGTCAAGGTGCCGTCGAATACGCGCTTTTACTCGGCTTTGTGGCGGTTATACTTGTCGCTTTTGGTAGCTCCGACGGTTTGATAGAACCTATCCGCACTGCACTTAACAATATCAAGGAGCAATTCACGACCTTTAACGAAGCATACAGTAGCGGAGGATAAATATTTTAAATTAAGCCAACGGATTTTCTCGCAGCTCGGCTAAACTGTGGACTGATGTCGACAATGCGGGGGTAATGATATATTTTCCAAGGAAAGGAGAAAATAATTATGTTCCAGAAAATCCAAAAACTGATTCAAAAAATCAAGGAGAAAGGACAGGGCGTTGTTGAGTACGCATTGATTCTCGGTTTCGTTGCTGTTATCGCTGTCTACTTGGTTAGCCAGAGCGGAATGAAAGACGCAGTTAAGAATAATGTTGACGATGCTAAAGCTGTTCTGACTAATATGCATTCAGAATACTCTTCGGCTGCTGGCGGCGGCGGTGGCGGTTAATCGCCCTAATCTACTGCTAATCGTTACACTATATAAAATTTCGGCTTGACGGCGGGGCATGAGGATTAAATGAGCGTCCACATAAATTTTTGAATCATGTACCCGACTTGCACGGTCGAATAAACTAAGCCCCTCGATTCACGTTGAGGGGCGGTTTTTTCAATTAGGAACTAGGAATTAGGAATTAGGAATGAATGTTAAAAGCGAGGTGAGCGTTATGAAAAAAATTTTTAAGCGGCGCGGGCAGGCAACAGTAGAATTCGCATTAATATTGCCGATATTCGCGTTGGTGCTGTTCGCGCTAATTCAGCTAGGCTTTTTATTTATTGACGTTGTGACATTGGATTCAGCAGTAAGCGCAGCGGCAAGAAGTGCGGCGATTTCTACGAACGGAGAACCGAGCGAGGCTGTCATAAAAGAAATTAAGAAAACTACACTCTTTCAAGGAAAATGGTACACAATAAAAGATGGTGACAACGTTCGTTTGAAGCGTATTCTGTCTGGAGATGAGGATATTGATGCGCATTTTTTCGAATATGTCATTCAAGCCGAGCGGATTACTGATAATGCAATTCTTAAAATATTTTTGCCGGAACATTACACCGTTAAAAAAACTGCATATAAGGAGCCGTAAATATGGGATTGCTAGAAAGATTAGGCGGGCGCAAAAATGCAGAATTGCTTTCACATGAGGAAATAATTTCGCAAGCGTCCACGCCGCAAGTTTCAAGAATAAAATCGGCGTTCGATGAAAATTTGCCGAATACCAAAGTAGAAACTTTTACGGGTTATCGCCCAACAGACACGTCGGAGAGCACGTATCAGCAGTTGAAGTTGAAAATTCACCGGCAAATAGTTTCGGAAATGTCAGCCGACGAACAAGAATTACTTGCCGGTTCGGGGCGCACACGCGACGAAATTCAAGAAATTGTAGCGGGCTATTGTCACAGAGCTTTTGACGAGCAAGCTAGCATTTATTCACGCGGCGAACGCCTTCAAATTATCGCGGACATTTGCGACGAAATTTTAGGCTTGGGA
>CAMJKR010000059.1 GCA_946406415.1 uncultured Selenomonadales bacterium
CATATCCGAAATCAGCCAAACATTTTTCCCGCGATTCAGAATCTCTTTTATCCACGACGCAACTTTTTCTCGCGGCAAAATTAATTTGACTTCTGTCGAAATTTCCAGCTCGCGAATTTTTTTGCAAGTATTAGCGTCGAGTTCAGTCAACTCAGCAAAACTTTGATAAATCTCGTCGAGTGTAACGTCGCCATTCTTTTTTTGCCGCGCAAGTTCCTCCGCTTTAATGCGCAAATTCGGGAAGTCAAAACTCCGTCCGAGCAAATCTTCAACTTTGAGCCGAATAATTTCGTTGACGTGATAGGGCTTGGCAACATAGCGCATTAACAGCGTATCAAACACGTCGAACGAAAAAATCGCCGCCTTATTCAAAATTACGTCAAAAACTTCAACGTCGTCGCGAACGTAATATTGCCAAAGATTTTTGTTGCCAAGATTAATCGTGTAAGTGTCGGTGTTGGGCGCGAACTCGTAGTAAATCATATTCGCGGCTTGCGTCGCCAACAAAATCGAGCGTTCAAAGGCGTGGGCAATCGTGCCGTCATTTTGTCCTTGTTCGGACGGGAAGTCGTCAAACGTAAAGCCCGCTTTGAAAAATTTACTCAACGCCGCCGCTCTAGCCCAAAACATCGTACCTGCAGGAAAGTCAAAGTAATCCATTTTATTGGGCGGAATATCCAGTTGACTTAAAAGTTGCTGTCCAATTTCGCGATTAGACATCCACGTAAACGCAACGTAGGGAACATTGGCGGCGGGGCGTGGATAAATTACGCCAACAGATTTATTTTCTGCAAAAGCCTTGAAAATTTTCCGAATACGTTTTTCGTCACCGAGCAAAGCATTAAAAAGATATTTGCGCCAATTATGTTGTTCTGCGCCGGTGTACAGCGACTTTTTAGAATGAATGTGCGCAACAAAATCATATTCGGGCAAAATGTCGCCGAAACCCGCCAAAAACGGTGCAACATCTCTTCCGCGATTGGGCACGACACGCACAATAACTTTCTCCGCATTGGGAATTTTTTCAAAGGCAAGGCGAACGTTATCCTCTTCCTTAGCATCGATAATCGAAACCAGCGCATCAAATTTAAACGGCATGTTCATGCAATACGACGCCATTTCGTTTAAAAGGTCGAGATAAAAAACGTGCGCCTGAATTGCAATCTTGCCCGGTTGCTCAAAAAGTTCGCCGATAAAAGAACTTTGCTCCTGATACAAGGCGTGCGGAACAAACTTGCCGTTGCTCATCTGCCAAACTCTATAACGGCGCGTATTTTTCAACAGCGGCGCAAAACACGTATAAAATTTGTCCTTAAGCCCAATTTTTTTCTCTTCGGAAAGCGGCAGAGATTTATAAATAAAACGGGCGGCAGTAAGTGCCTTATCTTTTTTGTCGGTGTCAAGCCAATGTTTGAAATCACGGAGCGGCGCAGTCAATTTCCAAGAATTGGAATTTAACAACGAGTCAATGAGTTCCGTAAGCCGTTTAAGTTCCGCGTGCAGATTATCATTTTGCGCTTGCAAGTCCTTAGCAAATTGCGTGCCCGTTGCACTTTTCAAAGTCTCTTCGATAATCGCCGGATAATTCTCCTCAATCTCGCCAAAAATTTCAAAAGTCAAGTGTCCGGATAAATTGTCCACTTCAAAAGTAAATTGCGGGTCTGCCGTCCAAAATCTGCTGAAGCCGCCAACAAATTCCGCCGCGTTGTCGGAAAAATCATTGTACGGCGTGCCGTTAATCAATACGCGGTCTACCTTGACGGAAATAAAACTTATATCGGGGTCGAAACGCACAGCATTTATCGGGCGGTCAAGCTCAATGTCAATGCGTCCGTAAAATTTTCTCGTCGGGTCGACGCTGACAGATTTTTTCGCAACCAAGTGGAATTCGTCATCTTCGCGAACGAAAAGTTCTGTGCGGAGCATTTGAAATTTCTGCGTAAGATTGAACACGTCATAATTGCCGCTATCTTGCAGAAAACTTTTTTCATCGTAGTTATAAAGTTTTTTAATCTGCGCGGCGTCAACGGGATTGCTCAACAAATCTTTGAGAACCTCAAGCCCTGCAAGATTAAAAGACTGGCGATCTTGCTCAAGACAAATTTTAGCAACTGCAAAGCGGCGATTTATCTCCCCGTTAATCAAAAATTTTTTGGCGTTCGGAAAAACTTCCAAAAGAAATTTATCGTCCCTAAAACGATTTATAAACTCTTGCGCGATGAAATAAAATTCCAAATCTGCGCGAATTACTTTGTCGGCAGAATTCGCCGAAGTATTTTCCTGCCGCGTTCGACGCAATCTAAACTTAGTCAACCGCTCCTGCAAAATAAAAATGTCCGCGTTAAAGCAAAGCCGAATCCACATCAAATAATCGGGCAACTGCCAAAAGCCATGCGCCTCCAGCAAATGATATTTTTCGTAAGCCTCGCGCCTAACCATTACACTTGGGTGGCACAGGCAATTTGCATTATAAAAAAAATAATTCAGCCACTCGGCTCGCGAACGGTTGGATTTATCGAAAACATTTTTATAATTATCATCTTTATCAAGTTCCTGCGAATGCCCTTGCTCGTCAACAAACTTAACTAACGTAAAACACGCCGCATAATTTTCATTGGCGTCGAGGAAGGCAACTTGCTTTTCCAATTTATTAAGCGTCCAAAGGTCGTCGGAGTGGTGAACCGCAATATATTTTCCCCGCGCAGATTTCATCGCGTCGCCGATTGCAATACCGGGACCGCGATTTTCCTCGTACAGAAAAGTTTTAATGCGCGGGTCGTCGAAAGTTTTAATAATGTCGCGGCTGTTGTCTCGTGAGCCGTCGTCGACGATTAAAAGTTCAAAGTCCGTGAACGTCTGATTGAGGACGCTCTTAATCGCCGCCGCCACGTATGCCGCATGATTATAACTCGTCAATATTACACTGACTTTAGGCAATCTCATCACCTTTCTTTTCGTAAAGCCCAGATAAATCAGCAATGCACCCCGCCCAGCTCAAGCCGACGCCGTAGCCTGCCAACATAACTTGCTTTAAATTTGCCGCGCCGGAATTTTTAACAACTTGCTCAATCGCCAGCGGCACACTGCCAGAAACTAAATTTCCCGTCGTTGAAATGTCGTTATGAAAGGGCACGTCGTTTAAGCCCGCCTTGTCGCGCAAGTAAGTCATCATAAATTTATTTGCTTGGTGGAAAATGCAATAGTCCAAATCGGCACGGGTTAAATTTGCGGAGTTCAAAACGGCTTCGACAAGCGGCGGCACTTCACGCAACGTAAAATAAGTTATCGCCATGCCGTCCATAAAAATTTCGTAATTTGAGCGGTAATTATTGTTGTCGTCGGTAGAAAAAATTTCGGGATTGTCGCGAGGCATTAATCGACTACCGCCAACGGGAATAATTAATTTATCGTAGCGCGAGCCGTCCGAGCCGAATACAAAAGCTTTTAAACTTTCCTTATCGCCGCCGTCAATCCAAGTAGCCGTTGCTCCGTCACCAAATAGCGGGCGCGTCGACGTGTCTTTAACGTTGATATATTTCGTGTAGACGCTGGAAGTTATAAACAAAATCTTTTTAACCAGTCCGGTTTCAATCAAACCTTTAGCAACAGCAAGCCCGTAAATATAACCCGAACAGCCCAACGACATGTCCATAGTGCCAACAGATTTTTTCAAGCCGAGCCGGTGTTGAAGATGTCCGGAAGTGTGCGGACCTAAATGGTCGGGGTGTTGCGTGCACAGCAAAATAAAATCCGTTTCGTT
The DNA here is from genome assembly GCA_946406415.1 of uncultured Selenomonadales bacterium. GTDB lineage: Bacteria > Bacillota > Negativicutes > Selenomonadales > Selenomonadaceae > Quinella. The sequence continues at coordinate 3,761 of CAMJKR010000059.1, forward strand.
GCGGTCAATGTCGTATTCGGCAAAAAGTTTTTCGGCGGCTTTAAATGCCAAATCGCCCGCTGATTCGGCTTTACCGCAAATGTGTCGACACTTCACGCCAATTTTCTTTATAAAGCGTGCGTCGACAAGCTCCGAATTATTTTCAATCTGCGCGGGCAGGTAAGTTGATATCGCTCTTATCGTTGCAAACATTTTTATCTCCTAAAACTTTTTAAAATCGTACAAATTTTTCTAATGTCGTCTTCGGTCAATTCGCCGTACATTGGCAAGCTTAAAACTTGTTTTCCGATGACATTGGCGACGGGCAAATTGGCAGGGTTCGACGAATTCAGCTGACGATAACAAGTGTACTCACTGCAAAGCGGGTGAAAATACTTGCGCGTGTAGACGTTGAAATTTTTAAACGCGCCGTAAACAAAATCCCGCGAACGCCCAAAAATTTTTTCGTCAATGCGCACAACATAATATTGATAATTCAACTTAACATTGTCCGCGCAGATCGGCATGAGTTTAACGCCCTCAACTTCGGCAAGTTCTTCGTTATAAATTTGGTGCAGACGAAATCTTTTCTGCCGCTCGCCTTCGACGTAATTCAACATAATTCGCCCGATTGCCGCTCGCACCTCGTCAAGTTTACCGTTTATGCCGGGCATGACGACTTCTTCCTCGTTCTTGATACCGAAATTTTTCAGCAGGTCAATCCGTTGTTTAACGTGCTCGTTTTTCATGACAAGCGCGCCGCCCTCGACCGTGTGATAAAGTTTCGTCGCGTGAAAACTCAACATGGAAATGTCGCCGAAATTCCCAATGCCACGCCCGTCAATTTCAACGCCAAATGCGTGCGCCGCGTCGTAAATTACGCGCAAACCGTAACGGTCGGCAACTTCTTGGATTTTTTCCACGTCGCAAGGCGTCCCGAACACGTGAACCGCTAAAATTGCCGTCGTTTGAGGCGTTATCATCGATTCGATTTTGTCAGCGTCAATGTTCATCGTCTCGGCGTCAACGTCGCAGAAAATCGGCTTGATATTATTCCAGCTCAAAACGTGCGGCGTTGCGGCAAATGTAAAAGGCGTCGTGATAACTTCGCCGCTCAACCTCAAACTTTGACAGGCAACCATTAGCGCGATTGTTCCGTTGTTAAACAGCGACAAATACGGGACTTTCAAAAAATCTTTCAACTCGCGCTCAAGCATTGTGTGTTGAGGTCCGTTGTTCGTCAGCCATTTTGATTCCCAAATATCGTGTAATTTTTCCGTGACTTCCTCAATCGTCGGGAAAACCGGTCGTGTTACAAAAATTGTTTTCTCGAAGGGTTCAAGATTTTTTGTCATTGATCTTCTCCTTTGCCTTGCGAATTTTTTCAGCCGCTTTAGGGTCAATCTTTTCTAAATAATTCAGCGGGACGGCGCGAGGATTTTTTTTCGTCAGCTCATAAAGTTTTTGATAACTCGCCTCCGCCTTATCCGTTTGCCCGCTCTCGTCGAAAATTTCTGCCTGCAACTTGTAAGCAATAGGATTTTTATCGTCGATTGCTAAGGCGCGGTTAATATCTTCCAACGCAAGCTCCAATTCGCCGCGCATATGCCGCACGTCAGCACGATTTAAAAAATTATACAAATTATTGGCGTCTTTATCAACTGCCGCGTTAACGTCAGCAAGTGCTCCGTCATAGTCGCCGCAAATCGCCTTAGCTCGCCCGCGTATCGCTAAACATTCCGCAATGTCGTCTTGATTTTGGGCGCGAAGGGCGCGTTCAATCTGTTTAAGCGCAAGTTCGCCCTGCCCGTGATCGTTGTAAATATCGGCGTTAATTCGGAGTTTAGTGGCGGCTTTTGCCTTAGCGGCGTCGGCTTCCTCTTTTATCTTCGCCCAATAATTTTTCCGCGCCTCGTCAGCCTCGTGAATCCTCTGCCGAATTCGCGGGCTTTCGTAGTAATAAGCTTTGGTGACTGCCGTTTGAATTTTATCGCCAAGATTGTACATGCTCGACAGCTCGCGCAATTCCCGATAAGCAAATTCGTCGTTCAGAAAAACTGTTTGATTGCCCTCGCGTCGAAAATTCCAGCTGTCAACCGAATCATAATCATGAAAAGCTTTACTCAATCCGCCCGCAAAATAATAGGCATTAACCGCCGCGCTGTTGGTGTCGTCGCCGATATTCATTGAGTAAAAAATTTCCAAGCCGTCAATGAGCACTTGATAGGCGCGGTCAATCTTGCGAACTTTGACATGCCCGCCGCCGTAATTCGTCATAAGCTCCGCCATTTTAGCCTCGCGCTTATCGGTTTCGGGGTGGTCGCTAAAAGTTTGTTCGCCGGGTTTATCGTGCGCATCGAATTCCAAAAAATCCCGCGTCTCATATCGCACATAGTAGCCAAGCCGATTCATAGCCGCCGCGCCGCCGCCCGGATTAAAGCCCGCACTTGTCATAAGATAAAAGCCGCCCTCGTCAGCTTCGTATTCGACAGGCACATTGATATTTTTCGCAATGGAATAATCAACCATCGCGGAAAATTTTCCCCAGTCAATGTTGCTACCGGTGCTACGTTCATCGATATTCATACCAACGAGCATTGCTCCGAGCTGTTGAGCGACGGCTTGCGCATAACTTTTAGCAGAATGTTGCTCAAGTCCGTGCGTCATTTCGTGGGCAAGAACAGCGGCAATTTGATTTTCGTCGCCGTTTAAATTTCGAACCAGTCCGCGATTAATGCTGATATAATTCATCGGGTAGCACGCAGCGTTAAATTTTTCGTCATCGTTGACGCTCCACACGAACGGCAGAGAATTTACTTTAAGTTCGTATTGACCGTTGTTAACGAGCCGCGTCATCACCGAATCGACAAGTTCGACATCGCGTTTATTTTTATCGACGCCGTTTTGCTCCATGTCCTGCTTGCGAACCGCCATTTGCGCATCGACGTTGTTGCCGAGCGCGAGCATTTGAATTAATGTTGATTTGTACGCCGCAAAAACTCCAAGAGCCTCCGCCGCGATTGCCCAAGCGTCAGCCGCCAAAACTTTCGACGGATTTAAAATCGCCGCGACTGTTACGAGTATCACTATTAAAAATTTTTTCATCTCAATCACCGCGCAGATTATATCCTTAATTTATGACAATGTGCAATTCACCGTTAAAAATTTTTCAAAAAAAATCCCCCGAACTTGTCGGAGGATTTTAGCTGTTAGCTACTAGCTGTTAGCTGTTAGGATTTTGCTACAAACTTTTTGCCGCTGATTTTATACGTTTCGTCGTTGATATGGAAAGTCGTCGCGGTGAAATCCTTTAAAGTTATGGAGCCACTGCCAACCGTCAACGTGACAGTTCCATTTTTATAGGAAGGCGTGAAGTCGTCCATAATCTGCAAGAGGTCGTCGTCATCAAAGCCGTAGATAATATCTTTGCCGTCGCCGTTCATATAAACAAAAGTATCCGCGCCGTCGTCGCCCCAAAGTTCGTCATTGCCTTTGCCGCCCCAAATATTGTCGTCGCCGTCGCCGCCGTAAATATTATCGTTGCCAGCATTGCCGAGCAGATAATCATTGCCGCCCGCGCCGTAAATTGCATCGTTCTTGGAGCCGCCGTTTATCGTATTAGCGAGGTCGTTGCCGGTAATTTCAACTGCAGTCGTGCGTTTCGAGGCGTTAATAACTTTAATGTCGTCTCCGGCAATCACGGGTGAGCTTATATCGTTGGTCACGTTCAAAGTCGTGCCGCCAACAACAGTAACAAAAGATTCGCCGTCCGCGTCAATCATGTTGAGCGTTTTGCCCTTGCCGTTCTTAACAGTAAGTGTGCCGCCGCCGATTGTAAAGACGACATTGGAGCCGCTGACTTTTGATTTAGAAATTTCCGAGCTAAGAGCAATTTTATCGCCCGTATCGTAGTCGGTGATTGTGTCTTTGCCGCCCGTGTAGAAGAAAATATCGTTGCCCTTGCCGCCGGTTAAAGTGTCATTGCCGGTTCCGCCGCTTAAGCTGTCATTGCCCGCGCCGCCGAGCAATTTATCATTACCTTTACCGCCGCTTAAAGTATCGTTACCAGCGTCGCCGCTTAACGAATCATTTCCCGCATCGCCGAACAGATAATCATTGCCCTTGCCGCCCGATAAAGTATCTGCGCCGTCGTCGCCGTTAAGAGTGTCTTTGCCTGCGTCGCCGAAAATTTTATCATCACCCTTGTTGCCAACGATTGAATCATTACCTGCCGCGCCGTGAATGGTATCGCTATTGCTCCCGCCGCTGATTGTGTTCGGATTTTTATTGCCGGTAATTTCAACTGCAGTCGTGCGTTTGGAAGCGTCGATAACTTTAATCGAATCTCCTGCCGTCACGGGCGAAGAGGTTTTATTTGTCACAGTCAATTTAGTTTCTCCGCTGACGACCGTCGCATATTCCTTGCCCGCCGAACTGACAATGGTCAAAGATTTTCCCGCAACGTTCTGAACGGTGAGCGAGCCTTTGCCGATTGTAAAGACGACATCCGAACCGTTGACGGAAGTTTTGCTTATGGCGGCAGAAATTTTAATTTTGTCTTTGCCAACTTCGTAATCGGTGATTATGTCGTTGCCTGTACCGTAGATGAAAGTATCTTTGCCGTCGCCGCCCGTAAGTGTATCGTCATCTGCGCCGCCCGATAAAGTGTCATTGCCTTTGCCGCCCTTAATCAAGTCGTCGCCCGCCTCGCCGTTGAGTTTATCGTTGCCGGCACTGCCAACCAAAGTATCTTTACCTCTGCCGCCGTTAACTGTAGCGATTACGCCCGAACCTTTGATTGAAGACTTAGTGACGGTAATTTTTTCGCCCGCGCTTGTCCCGTTAACAACATCGCCGTCGCCGCCAAAAGCTTGAATCGTATCGTTGCCGCCGCCCGTGTTAATTGTCGCCGCTTTGGTGTTCGCCGTCACGATAAAAGTATCGGCTCCCGTATTGCCGGTTTCGGTGTCGTTGTTGTGAATATAAATCTTATCGCTGGGCTTGCCGTCCGAATAATTTTTCGCAAGATAACGCACAAGAGTATAGCCTATGGCGTCTGTATCCTCTTCAACAAAATCATAAACGTAACTTGAAGCGTCATCGTAGCCGCCGACAATTTCAACAAGCCCCGTGCGAATTTCTGTTGGCATATTTTGAACGTAAGGAACATTTGCCTTTAATGCGACTTCCGCCATAACTTGCAAGATAAGTCTATCAAGATAATTTGTAAAGTAAGCAGAGCTTTGGCTGTCGTAAAGGTCGGATTGAATCCAGGCACCTACGTTTTTGTTTTTGGCGAATTGCCCGTTTTTGTCGTTAAGAGTTATGTCGTATACAATGTCAGGGGAAATGTTTATGTTGACGGAAGAGGCAAGCCCCATGTCATATTTAAACTTTGTCGAAACTCCGTACTCTTCGTCTGCGCCGCCGATGTTTATGTTAATCGTGTTGATATTGGCTCTGTCGTCAGTGAAGTTAAGCCCCAACGATTGATTGATAAGGTCAAGGGATTCAGGAATCCACCAATTATAAAGCGCGGAGGCAATGTAGCGTTGTTTCTTTTTAAAACTTGAGTCGTCGTCTTCGTCGGTGTCGTAAGTTATATTAACCTTCAAGCCGTTTTTGGTAAAAGATTTGTATTCGGCGGAAGTGAGGCTTTTAGCGGTTGCAGTTTCGGGCACGATTGATTCAGCGGTTTTAGTAGTGGAGCCGCCCGCGTCGGAACCTGTAATTGCGCCGGTGTCTTCATTGGTGATACGCACGCCGCAATTTTTCTCCAGAAAATCTTTTGCTGACGACGCTTTATCCAGCGCGGAATTGAACTTGCTTTTGAGCGTGGACAAATTTTTTGCGCTGACAGATTTTAATGCCTCATCTACGGCAGCGGAACCAGTCTTGCTCGTGGTCATAAGTGTTTCGACAAAATTCTTGATAATGCCAACGGGTGTCGACATAGAATCATCTCCTTACATAAAATTATTTTGTTTATCTTTAGGGATTATAATAATTGTTTTTTTTTTTTTGTCAATTCCGTGTTGCAAA
>CAMJKR010000060.1 GCA_946406415.1 uncultured Selenomonadales bacterium
ATTTACGCGAGACTAATCTTTGCCACGGCGTGACCCAAAATTTTCTTTTAAATAATTCATCTAATCTGTCGCCCAAATTGTCGGAGATAAACGTTGGTTTATCGACAAAAGGCGGCTGTTGTATGCTACTGTCGGCGGGGTGAATATTGTTAATGAATTCTTCGCCAACGCCCGTCGACATGAAATATTTTTCGCAGTAGACAACATCGGCATCGTATTCTTTAGCAAGCCCGTACATTTCCTCAAGAGCGGTTTTGGTAAACGTGTCGTCGGAGTCCATAAAAAAAATATATTCGCCGCGAGAAATGAGGAAGCCTTTATTGCGCGGCGCAGGAGCACAGCCAGAGTTCTTTTCCATTTTTAAAAGCTTCAAGCGACCGTCAAATTTCGGAATATAACTTTCAACGAGCGAGTAACTTGAATCCGTCGAGCAGTCATCAACAACAATTACTTCAAAACTTTGGAATGTCTGTACGAAAATACTTTCAAGAGCCTCGCCGATATATTTTTCCGCATTGTACAGCGGAATGATAATTGAGATTGCTGGTTCAGCTAGAGCAGGGATATTGGAATCATCAATTTTGGTCATTAAATCAATCCTCCTTAAAAATTTTCATTTCCGCGAAGTGGCGAATGCGGGCGTTGTGAATCCATTTGCCGACTTCGGAGCCTTTGAGTTCGGGCGGCGCATCTTTACCGCCTATTTTCAACAACTCGTCAATAATTTCCTGCGCGTGTTCAAGATAAAATGGTAAGCCGTGATTGTCAAGATTGATTATGTCGCAGAAATCTTTCACGCTGAATTTCAAGCCGTTTAATTTTAAAAGTAAGTCGACGATTTTTCCGGACTTTTTAAGGCGCGGTGCCCGCATGTGTTCATGTATGACGAATGCCGCAGATTTTTTCCACTCGTTAGGCAAAGTCATGCGTCTATTCATTTGCTTTAGAACGTCAAGCCCGCGCTGTTCGTGTTTGTAGTGGTGCGGAAGCATTTCGGGCGGCGTTGTGCCTTTGCCTATGTCGTGCATAAGTGCCGCAAATCTTACCATCGGCTTTGAATTGACTTTAGCCACGTCGTCGACGATTTTTAGCGTGTGTTCGTAGGAGTCGCCTTCGGGGTGATGATACGCCGGCTGAATTTTGCCGCGCAGTTGTGCAATTTCGGGGAAAGTTATTTCAAGCAAGTCCGCCCGCTCCAAACTCCTAAAAAAAATCGACGGCTTGTCGGTTTTAAGTGCGGTCTCAAGCTCGTCGAAAATTCTTTCTGTTGGCTCGCGTGAAAGTTCCTCGCCGCAACGTCGCATTGCCTCGATTGTTTCCGCGCAGATTTCAAAGTTGAATTGCGCCGATTGTCTTGCCGCCCGCAATGCCCTAACTGGGTCGTCGGTGAAGTGTTCACTCACGGCGCGGATTTTTTTATTAAGAACATCCTCGCGCCCGCCGAACGGGTCAATCAGCTCGCCGCTCAAAAGTTCAATCGCCATTGCGTTAATCGTCGTGTCGCGTCGGAATAAATCTTGCTCAATCGTCACGTTCGGCGCAAATGTAATTTCAAAGCCGCGATAACCTGCACCGATTTTTTTTTCAGTGCGGGCAAACGCAACCTCGCAAAACTTCCCGTCAATCTCAACTGAATAAACGGGAAAAGACTTGCCAAATTTTTCCGCGTTGAGGAAGGCTTCGGCAAAAATTTTTTCGTCGACGCCCGTTACGCAATAATCTTTATCATGCGCCTTGACGCCGCGAAATTTATCACGAACTGCCCCGCCGACAAGGTAAGCTTTGCCGTTCAGCTCGTGAATTTTTTTTGCAAAATCAAGTTCAGTCATAGTAAATCCCTAAAAAAATTTTCTGTCAAAGCGCGGTGATTATTTAAAATTATCGGAGAATTGAGCGCGACCACTGTTCCCCCGCTTTTAAAGCGGGTGCCGTTCAGCTCGTGAATTTTCTTTGCAAAATCAAGTTCAGTCATCGTAAAACCCTGTTCAAGAAGTCAACGATTATCCCAAAAGTTTTCGGCTGATAAAAATAAGCCGCGTAGTGGTCAGCACCGTTGATTATGTAACATGTGGAGTCGATACCATTTTTAATCAGCGCGTCGTGCAAAAGTTTTGATTGGCTCGGCGAAATAGTTTTATCCGCGTTGCCGTGCATGATAAGGAAAGGCGGAGTCTTCTTATCGATATAAGTTATTGGATTTGAATCTTTTGCGGTTTCGGGCGTGTCGAGGATAGAGCCGCCCTTGTTGCCTTTGTAAACCGTCACACCGTTGACCAGTAGGGAAGTCGCGCCGCCCGCCGAGTTGTAAAGTTTTTGCATGTCCTTTGGATAATCGGCGGCAATTTTGGTTAAGTCAGTCGGTCCGAAAATATCAACGACGGCTTGAACGGAGCTACTTTGGTCGAGGTTGTCGCCGAAGTCAAATTTCTCAACGCCGCCCGTTACGCCAACCATTGTCGCCAGATAGCCGCCCGCCGACATTCCCATTACTGCGATTTTATTTTTATCAATATTAAATTTGTCAGCATTAGCGCGCAGATAACGAACTGCCGCTTTCACGTCGCCGATTATGTCAATGTAATTCGCCGCAACGATAGTTCTGTATTCGATTGACGCCGCGACAAATCCCGCCTGCGCCAGTTGATAACAAATTTGCGTTCCTGCAACTTTCGGACCTGTCACCCACCAACCGCCCGGTGCAAATATCACGGCGGGAACTTTTCCCTTGACGGCGGGCGAGAAAATATCCATTTGCAAACGACTTTCAGGCCACGTGAAGTATTGAGCGTACGTCACGTTCTGAAGAAGACCGATTTCCGGCACAACATTTTCCTCCGCGTCAATGATTTCGATTTTTGCCGCCGCGCAGGTCGAAGTTATAACCATAACCGCCGCAACAAGCGCGATTAAAAATTTCTTAAACATGATTCAATCTCCAATTCTGTCACGCAAAATAACATCGTGACTGCCGCCCTCAACAATGCTTGTTGCCGAGACTAAAGTTATCTTAGCTTTATCGCGCAGTTCAGCTAAAGTCAACGCGCCGCAGTTGCACATCGTCGAACGAATTTTTGCAAGCGTGCTGTTCATATTATCTTTTAGCGAGCCGGCGTAGGGAACGTAAGAATCAACGCCCTCCTCGAACGAAAGTTTTCTGTCGCCGCCCAAGTCGTAGCGTTGCCAATTCCGCGCACGGTTAGAACCTTCGCCCCAATATTCTTTGTAATAAGTTCCGTTGATTCTAATTTTATCGGTCGGGCTTTCGTCGAAGCGTGAAAAATATCTGCCGAGCATGAGGAAATCCGCACCCATAGCTAAGGCAAGCGTCATGTGATAATCGTGGACAATGCCGCCGTCCGAGCACACGGGGATATAAACGCCCTTTTCTTTAAAATATTCGTCACGAGCGCGGCACACGTCAATAACCGCCGTCGCCTGCCCGCGTCCAATGCCTTTAGTTTCACGGGTTATACAAATGGAGCCGCCGCCAATGCCGACTTTGACAAAATCCGCGCCCGCGTCCGCCAAAAATCTAAAGCCTTCTGCGTCGACGACATTGCCTGCACCAACTTTGACTTCCTCGCCAAAAGTTTTGTGAATATATTCCAGCGTAATTTTCTGCCACTCGCTGAAGCCTTCCGACGAATCAATACAAAAAACGTCCGCGCCGGCTTTAAGCAATGCAGGAACTCTTTCCGCGTAGTCACGGGTATTAATGCCCGCGCCCACGACGTAGCGTTTCTTTTTATCGATAAGTTCAAGTGGATTGGTTTTGTTGTCGGTGTAATCTTTGCGGAAAACCATGTAGCGCAGGCGTTGTTTCTTGTCGACGAGCGGCAGCATATTGAGCTTATGTTCCCAAATTAAATCATTCGCCATTGGGAGAGTTGTAGTATCAGCATCGGCATAAATTAATTTATCAAACGGCGTCATGAAGTCTTTAACAAGTTCGCTGCCCGTCATGCGCGAAATCCGATAATCGCGGCTCGTTACTATTCCGAGAAGTTTACCTGTTGGCTTGCCGTCGTCAGTCACCGCCATTGTTGAATGTCCCGTTTCCTCTAACAACTTCAGCATTTCGCGGAGCGTCGTTGTCGGTTTTAAATTTGAATCACTCGACACGAAACCGGACTTGTAATTTTTGACGCGGGCAACCATTGCTGCCTGTTCTTTAATCGGTTGCGAGCCGTAGATAAACGAGACGCCGCCCTCTTTTGCCAGCGCGATTGCCATTGTGTCGTTGGATACCGACTGCATAATTGCTGAAGTCATCGGAATGTTGATAGGAAGCTTGCACTGTTCGCCGCGTCTAAATTTTACCAGCGGCGTAGACAAGTCGACGTTCGCAGGGATGCAGTCTTTTGACGAGTAGCCAGGCACCAGCAAATACTCTCCAAAGGTGTGTGATAATTCCTGATAATAAAATGCCAATTCAATCCCTCCCGAAAATTTTTGTTTGATAATGCAACAGTTCAGTATTCATTTGTCTGCAGAGTTTTATCGAAAAGTAAAAACCATGTCAATTTTAGCGTCGTGCTTTTCTGTTGGTAAATTATCGACAAGTTGAAAATCATAGGCAAGCGCGATTTTTTTTGCGTTAATGGCAAGCGGTAAAAATCTGTCGTAGTAGCCGCCGCCCAAACCTAATCGCCCGCCGTTTAAATCAAATGCCGCGCCAGGAACAATTACGCAATCAATCTGCGCGGGCTTGATAAAATTTCTAAGTTTGCGTTTGACAGTTAGGATATTAAATGCTCCAACTTCCAGTGCGTCAAAGCTTGGAACTTCAACGGCTTGCATTTTGCCCTTGCCGACGATATACGGTATTGCCAAAATTTTTTTATCGGCAAAGCACGCGGCGAATAATTCATTGAGCTGAAGTTCGTCGGGCGTCGAGGCGTACGCCATGATAACTTTTGCCTCACGATAAATTTCCGTTGATAAAAATTTTTTAATCAGCTCATGACTAATTTGGTCGCGCCGGTCGTGAGGAACTGCCGCCCGCTTAGCTAAAAATTCTTGCCGCAAAATTTTTTTCTGCGCCCTAAGCGGAGACATTCTTGCGTTCCCTATAAGCTTTTCGCGCCTCGTTCAGCGACATGTGATTTGCCCCGCCACGATAATCAGGGTCAGCAAATTGAACGGGGTCATCCTCCCAATAACAAATGTCACAAATATCGTAATTATGTCCTTCCTCAACATAACCCGCGCCACAACAAGGACAAGGAATCAAATTTTCATTTTCGTCTTTCAAGTTCTATATCTCCTTTTTACGTTTCTTGTAAGCTTTTCGCGACTCATTAAGCGACATACGATTTGCTCCGCCGCGATAGTCAGGGTGATTAAATTGATAATCGTCATCTTCCCAACCACACACGTCGCAAATATCGAATTCGTGATTCGACTCGACCAGACCTTCACCACAACAAGGACAAAGAATCAAATTTTCATTCGAGCCGGAAGGTGAGGTTATCATTTCTCAAGTCCTACTTTTTTATCTTCTGCCACGCCGTTAATTGCATTGCGTGCAATTTCAACTTCGACTTTATCAGCAATTTTTATCGTAACAATTTCGTCAGTCAGATTGACAATCGTGCCGTAAATGCCGCCGATTGTTATTATGCGGCTTCCGACTTTTAAACTTTCCAACATTTTGTTGCGTGCCTCTTGAGCTTTCTTTTGCGGACGATAGAGCAGAAAATAAAATATCAAAACCATTAAAATTATCGGCGCAAAATTTGCAATGGTTGCTGTCATTTCATTCATTTAAGTATTTGCCTCCCTCATAGAGTGTAAAAAATTTTTCTCTGAAATCGCTAAATTTATCGGCAAGAATCGCCTCACGCATTGACGCCATAAATTTTTGCAGATAGCGCAAGTTGTGCAAAGCCAAAAGTCTCAAGCCGAAAATTTCATCGGTGCGGACGAGATGTCTGATATAAGCGCGGGTAAATTTATTTCTGCAAGCGTAGCAGTCGCAATTTGATTCGAGCGGCTCAAAATCTTCCGTGAACTCGGCATTTTTCATGACAAGCCGTCCGCGAGGTGCAGTTTGTGGCGAAACCATTGCCATACCGTTTCTTGCAACACGAGTTGGAAATACGCAATCGAACATGTCGACGCCGCGCAGAACGCCTTCAATTAAGTGGTCAGGCGTGCCGACGCCCATTAAATATCGCGCTTTGTCTTCGGGCAAATGGCGCGTGGAAATTGCCAGCATTTTATACATAAGTTCACGCGGCTCACCGACGCTTAAACCGCCGATTGCACAGCCCGCAAAGTCCATGCCGCCAATAACTTTTGAACTCTCTTCGCGCAAGTCCTCGTACATGCCGCCTTGCACAATTCCAAAAATTCCCTGTTTAGGATTAGACGCCGCCTTTAAACTGCGCTCCGCCCAACGGTGTGTTCGTTCCGTCGAGGCTTTAGCGTATTCATAATCGGCGGGATAAGGTATGCACTCGTCAAACGCCATTGCAATATCCGAACCGAGCGCGGCTTGTGTAGCGATTGAAATTTCGGGAGACAAAAATTTTTCCGAGCCGTCAATGTGCGAACGAAATTTTACGCCGTCCTCTGTGATTGTGCGCAAGTCGCCTAAACTGAAAACTTGAAAGCCGCCGCTGTCTGTCAAAATTCCCCGCGTCCAATTCATGAACTTATGAAGCCCGCCCGCCTTTTCGACAAGCTCCGCGCCCGGTCGCAGGAATAAATGATAAGTGTTAGCCAAAATGACGCCCGCGCCTAAATTTTGTACCTCGTGCGGCGAAAGCGTTTTAACTGTCGCTTGCGTCCCGACTGGCATAAATAGCGGCGTTAAAAATTTTCCGTGCGGCGTATGCAAAATGCCTGCGCGTGCGCCCGTTACCGCGTCTTTGTGTATTAGTTCAAATGTTATTGCCGCCATTAAGCCCGCTCCTTAGAGAATCAAAAATTTTTTCGTCAAAGCATCCCGCCTTATTATTCAGTCCGTTAATTTAGTGGTTAGTGGCTGGTGGCTAGTGGTTAGGAGGTTCACTAATCACCAACCACTAACCACTAATCACTAACATTGCGTCGCCGAAGGAAAAAAATCTGTAGCGTTCTTTAACTGCCTCGCGATAGGCTTGCAAGATAAATTCTCGTCCCGCAAATGCGCTGACTAACATCAATAGCGTTGACTTTGGCAAGTGGAAATTTGTTATCAGCGCGTCGACGATTTTAAATTCGTAGCCTGGATAGATGAAAATTTTCGTTGAGCTTGAGCCGACTGCTACAGAATTTTTATTTAGAGCCGCCGCCTCCAAAGTTCGGATTGAAGTCGTGCCCACCGCGATAATTCTTCCGCCGCGTTCCTTAGTTTCGTGAATTAAGTCCGCCGTTTCCTGCGGTATAGAAAAATATTCTTCGTGCATTTCGTGCTGTTCAATATTTTCGACTTGCACGGGGCGGAAAGTTCCTAGTCCGACGTGCAAAGTTACAAAGCCCATATTGACGCCCAAATTTTTAAGTTCGCGCATTTGCTCCGCCGTGAAATGAAGTCCGGCAGTTGGTGCGGCGGCGGAGCCTCGTTCGCGATTGTAAACCGTTTGATAACGTTCACTGTCGTCAAGTTTTTCGTGGATATAGGGCGGCAGAGGAGTTTCGCCGAGCCTGTCAAGAATTTCCTCGAATACGCCGCTGAATTTGAATTGCACGACGCGCCCGCCAAAATCCGTGCGCCCGATAATTTTGCAACTCAATTCATTGCCGAAAAAAATTTCTGCGCCTTCGGTGATTTTCCTGCCTGGTTTAACTAAAGTTTCCCAAGTTGTAGCGTCGAGGCGGCGGAGCAAAAAAATTTCGGCGCGTGCGCCCGTTGATTTGCGCCCGATAAGTCGCGCCGGAATTACTCGCGTATCATTAAATATTAGCGTGTCGCCCGCCGTTAAAAATTTTTGCAAGTCATAAAAATGTTCGTGCGCAATCGTCCGCCGCGCAGGGTCAAGTACCATCAGCCGTGAAAAATTTCGTGGCTCAATCGGTCGTTGCGCAATTAATTCTTCCGGTAAGTCGTAATCAAAATCGCTTAGTCGCATTAGGTTTCCTTCCTAAGTATTTAATTTCTAATTGCTCAAGGGTGCCGTCCATACGCAATTCGGCGAGGACAAAATTTATGTAGTTCAAAAATTCTTGGTCGCCCTTTTGCATTAAAATTCCGCAAGAATGTCGCGTGCCCTCGAACGGCTTATCGACGAGCGGCGCGGCAAGTCTCGGTTCGCGTTTAACCCAACTAACTGCCTCGACGGTTTCGGTTATCATAATGTCAGCATTGCCCTCCGCGATTTGAACGGGAATATCGGCGTTGGATTCGTGAACAATCAACGTTGCGTTCGGCAGATTAGCGTGGGCAAATTTTTCGTTGGTGCCGCCGGGATTAATCATGATTCGGACGCTCGGTTTGTTTAGGTCTGCAACGCTTTTAAACTTTTTTGCGTCGGATTTGCGGCAGAGAATTGTTTTGCCGAAAAGTCCCTCGCCGTAAGCGTCGCTCATTGCCATAGTTTTCGCCCGCGCAAAATTCCTCGAAATGCCGCAAAGCGCAATGTCAAACTTACCGGCTTGACAATCGGCGGCAAGCGTCGGCCACGTCGTCGGAACGTATTCAATCGTCACACTCAACGAATTCGCGATAATCTTGGAAAGTTCAGCGTCAATGCCCTCGTATTCGCCGGTCGCCGGATTGAGATAAGACATCGGGATATAATCGCCCGTCGTACCGATTCGGATTGTTCCTCGCGCCACAATGTCGTCTAAACGTCCCGCCTCAAGTTTTGCAATCGGCAGAAGTAAAATCAGCGCGAAAATTATTAGACAAAATTTTTTCATGTGAATCACCTCAGTAAAGTTTTTTGAGTTTAGCACCGCTGTAATAGTGCGACAAAATTTTTTCGTAAGACCAGCCATTTCCGGCGTAATCGCGTGCGCCAACTTGCGACATGCCGACGCCGTGCCCACTACCGTAGCCCATGAAAATTACTTCGTCGCCTTCAAACTTCATATCAAAAAGCGTGCTCGGTAAAGAAAATTTTCTGCGCAAGTCGTTTCCTGTAATCGTCAGCGTTCTTTTCGAGCCGACAATTTGCGCGGATTTCACACGCCCCGAAGAACTTCTATCATTTGCCGACTTGCCGATTGTCAGCTTGCTTAACTTAACAGATTTAACGTCACCGAAATTTTCGCCAAATCGAGAGGAAAAATCTTTAGCAGTAACTTTAACAGTCCACGGCTTGACCAACTGAATAATTTCACGTACAGCGACAAGATACGGAGTGGCAGTCCCCCAAACCTCGCCGACATTTTCTGTCATGCCGCCGCTATCCGCATGAAAATTCGTGTCGATTAGTTTTTCCTTGTAAACCAAAACTTCGCCGCGCGTCTCGTTAACCGCCCTGTTAATCGAATCAAAATTTGTGACGCCGATATAAACTTGACAATGCGTCGAGCTACAAAGGTCGTAACCTTCCTTGACATGCCGTCCGCGATTTTTCAGCGCGAACGAACGCGCCGCCACCGCTTGAGCTTTTAAAGCCTCCAAAGGATATGACGGCGACATTTCTTTTGACACCACGCCGCGCAGATATTCTTCCAACGGCACGAGATTTATCACAGTCAACGAATCTTTTTCCTTGTTAACAGTTACACCGCCGTAATATTCTTTACCATCAACGGTCGTGCGCAAATCGTTCAGCGAAATTTTTTCGGGGCGAATTTCAATCGCGTTAAGCTTCATGTGTTCAAAGTCGACAATTAAACTTCC
>CAMJKR010000061.1 GCA_946406415.1 uncultured Selenomonadales bacterium
ATTTCTGCGCGGCTTGAAACGTTCAGCGGGCTGTCGTAAAGTTTCACGTCGTCCCAATTCGTGACGCGGACTTGCTCACCGTTGACGAGTTTATACAGCGGGATTAAGTCGCCCGTGTTGAGATAAAACGGCGTCGGATCCATCGTCAGGGTATTGTCGTAGAAAACGTACATGTACTTAACGCCCGTCTCCGCCGTGAACGTTCGGAACTGCGAGGCAGAACTCAGATTGAATTTGTTCGAGCTTTTGTTCCTGTCGAAAATGTCGAGCGCGTCATCGCCCTCCGCCAAAATGCTGTAAACGTTACCGGTAGAGGGATTCACGCGGATTTTATTATTAGAAGCATTTTTAACTGTTTTGCCGTCCGAACTGTAGTTGACTTGCGAGCCGTTGCTCCTGTCGAGGTAACGAAATTCGCTTGCAACAATAAAGCCCTCGAAGGTGTAACCGTTGCCGTTGATGACGACGGGGACATCGGGCATAAAGAGCACGCCTTTAAAGTTCGCGTTGAGATTCAAGATAACGGGTTGCGGCGCGGCATTATGCGACTTAACCGCGTCGGGTCCGTCGTAGTAGAAAAACAGCGGGCGTTTTGAATCAGCTTATTGTCCGCGTTTATGTTAATGACGATTTGGCGAACGGGCGTAAAGTTTTTAGCGTAAGTGCCATTTTGGGTATCTGAGCTGGTGTAATCGTTGCCCGGCTCCGCCTCGATTCGCAGATAAAGCGGATCGTCATTTTTGTCTGAGCGAACATCATAAGCTTTGTTCACGTTAAACAGCGAATGCACCCTGAAATTGCTGACATTTTCTCCGTAGTAATATTTTGGATTGGTTAGGTATGTCCATACATAGTCGTTGCGGCGGAAGTCGATAAAGTATCTGGTTTCATTTCCTACGTTTGTACTGTTGGTAACGGCGGTTTCCAGGTTAATCAATTCCGTATAGTAATGGTAACTGTTGATATATGTATTGTCGACGGTATCAAACGAGTTGTGAACTATTTTAGCGGTCTGACCTACTTTGCCGTATTTTTGTACGGAAACGTCCCAGTCGGGGTCATAAACATTTTTGGCGATTAGGTATTGCATTTGCTCCCAGAGCGTGCGGTTATTGGTCGGCTTAACTTTTTCCCACACGGCGTACAAAGTCACAGTCGTTTTGTCGCCGAACAACTTCGCAAGCTCGGTTTTGGTCAACTGTGCGCCGTCTTTGAAGATGTCAATTATTTCGTCTTCGGAAGGATTTGGATTGGTACTCCAGCCTTTGAACTCCTTTTGATTGTTCATGTATATTGGTGCTCCACTGCTCGCCGATAACGGAATAGAAACTCCGTCGTTCTCCATTTCGCTTGGGTTCGTAAGGGATTTTGAATCGGTGGTTGTATTATTGCTGAAACTGCCGCCGTTAGCGTCGAATATGAGTGTAACCGGAGCGGCGGCGGGCGCAGCTTCAACCGTCTTTGACAGCATGGCGACGGCGATAACTGGTGCTTCCATTGCCTCGAACCAACCAAGCATAAACAAATGCTCAACTTTTTCCGTGAGGTAAACGACATAATAAAAAATTTCGTTATTGCTATCGATACTGTTTTTGTATAGTGCGGGCGTCAATGTGACTTCGGAGGAGCCGCCTCTGCCCCAGCTGTCGTTTAAAGTATAATTGCCATTTTCAACTTTTGTCCAGGCGGCGGCGTCCGAAAGATTTTTCAACGCATAATCTGCCGCAACTGTATCGCCCGCGCTCGTGTTCGTAGTAATGTCCAATGCGGCGTAAAAACTATTTTCAACAAGTGAGCCGTCGTAACTGTAATTGATAAGATTTTTAGCGGCTTTATTCTTGGCGTTAATGTCGTCAACAAAAGCATGTGCCCCCGCGACTACCGCCGCATCTGCCGCATTTTGCAACCTCGACACATTCAAGTAGTACCAGCCTAAGTCAAGTCCTACTCCTGCGCATAAAAAAAGCAATGGCATTAGCAAACCATACAAAATCATCGCTTGACCGTGTTGCTGTACCTTCTTGAACTTCATACTAAATAAACTTCCTTTCTACTTACAGAGTTCTTTCGTTATAACAGGTTGGAAAGGATTTTCAAGTATTTTTTAGCAAAAATTTATACATAGACAAAAAAATCGCCGCAAGGTTTTTCGCCCTGCGACGATTTTTAACTTTCTAACAGCTAACAGCTAATAGCTAACAGCTAAACTCAGTCTATCCATTTCGCGCGCCTCGTCGTGAAAAACATATCTTGAACCTTAGAGAAATCTACGATTTTGTCATTCCCATCAACATCCGTAGGTAAGTTATTAATCTCGTCGACGTTCAGATAAGTGTAATTGACGCGCCTGAAATTTTCGACTTGGAAGTAGCTGTACGTTGATTTTTCGCTAAGGTTGAAAACCGATTTGTAGTAGACGCGCTCATAGACAGGTATCTTGTACTCCTGCTTTACGCGATTGCCACTCGTCCCACGATACTTGTCGTTGTAAATTCTTCCGGGGTCGCCGGGTTGTTCTATAACTGGATAATTCTCGATTTCGTATTCGGTTGTAGTCGTCGGGCGTGTGTATTGATTTAAATACTTGCCCATCTCCGAGGAGCTGTCAAAATTGCCTTGAATTGCCAGGGCGAGATTTTCGGCTTTCGTGTCATAGTCGGCTATGTTGGTCGGCGTGATAGGCACGGTCTGCAAGTCGCCCCAGTTGTCGACGATTATCGGATTGGACTCTGCGTACTTTCCTTCGCTATCGAGAACAGCATTTCCGTTTGCATCGGTCTTATAGCTACCTTCGGGGAGCACCTCCATGTAGTAAGCCGCGTCGGTTGCGCTGTATTCCTTATCTTCGACATAACGAACGTTGCCGTCCTCGTCCGTATATTTGCGATAGACTTCGACCAGCTTCATGGAGTTGGCGGGAATTTCACTATTGCGCATGAAATACTTCAAGCCGCCTTCTTCGACAAAAGTTAATTTACTATCGGTATATGCGCTTTTATAAGTATTATTCCATAATGTTTGGTTGATAAATTTGTCGCTTTTATATGTATCTGTAGTCGGTTGCCAAAGTTCGTCGCCCGAAACGTTGTCCGTTATACCGAGACTTTCATCTACCGTATTGAGACCGTAGACATCGCTTTTCCTTGTTTTTTGAAGATCGTATACGGAAACATATGCACGGATTTCATTTCTTCTGACTTTGACATACGGCAAACTTGTTTTTGGAATGTATTTCTCTTCGGTTTTTTCTTCGCCGTTCTCAACAAAATGCCGCAATACTTTGACGTAATCAACTTTTGCATTGGCGGGAACCGCGTCTACAATATCGGTTTTGGCGACGACGTATATTTCATCATCGCAAAGATTTTGTCCGGTCGGAAAAGTAACTGTATCAATTTCAGATTCGGAAAGACCCGTGGCAGTCATGAACTTTGTCTTGTATGTGGCGTTGATGTATGCGGTGAAGTTAGGGTAATTGCTCGCCTCAGTCTTGTCGACGCTCAATTTTAAATATTTTGTAGCCTCTATTTTCTCGTAGAATGAAATGTTGCCTTCGGTATCGGTGGTTTTGGTGTATCCTTTTTCCTTGGCTAGCTGACTCAGTTTCTCTTCGGTGAAAATGTGGTCGGCGTCCGGTTTGATGAAAATCGTTTTGCCGTATCCGTCCGTAACTTTAATATAGCCTTCGTCTTCCATATCCTTTGCGGTTTTAAGGCGGCGAAATTCCTTAGCGACAACAAAACCCGTTAATTTATGCCCGTTGCCGTTTATGATGACGGGGCTATTGGGCATGTACAAAATTCCGTTCCAGTCATTGTAGAGGTTTAAGACAACGGGCTGCGATTGTCGCTTCGTGCTGTCTACTTCGTAAGTTTCGGGTCCCATGTAAAAGATAACGAACGGACGTTTCGTGTAAACTTTTTTCCCGTTAATGGTCGTTGTCTCGGTGTTGTCAGCCTTTGCATTCAAAATTATCTGATGGACGGAGTTCAAGTTTGTATCGTATTGAATCCACCAAGTGTCCTGCTCTATATGTGTCCACAAAATATCGGGCACCAAGTCATTAAGGTTGCGGTCTGTCCACGCGTAATTCAAGTTAAACGAGGTTAGCACGCGCATGTTGGCAGCTCTGTCGCTTAACGTCCAGTTTTTCGCTTCAGAGGATTTGTTCGTCCTCGGATCCGACGAAGAGGAACGCAAATCCCAATCGATGTGATCTGTATTGGCGATGGTATATTCTACTCTGAAGTCGAGATTTATGGAATCAATATCCTCACCGTTATTATCGCCGCCAACTTTTGTGTAGTTATTTTGTGTGCGGTCGCTCATGGCGCGGTTTTGCGAACGCATGTCGTTATGAACGTTGACAATTTCTGTGCGGTTGACATCGCCTTGCGTGTAATAAACACCTTCGTCTTGGAAATGCGCCCACTTGCCTTTATAGCTCTCTTCAGTATTTTTTGATTGAGCCTGAACGTTTTGGATAGTTTCTTCGTCTGAGGCATTATGAAGGGCGGAGTCCAAATCATTGTCGCGCGGCTTAATCAGTGCCCAGGCAACGACCGTGGCGTCCATGGGATCGAACCAGCCGGGCATGAACAGGTGCTGAATTTTTTCGGAGAGCGTGACTTTGTAGTATCTGTAGCCGCTGCTGGCAACTTCTGTCTGCGTCTCTCGTTTGGCGTCTATTGTCCTCGTGTACAACGTCGCCTTGAAGCCTAGATCGTTGTTCTTTGTCCATTCGTTGGCAATTTTGTTTTCATTCGCAGGAGCATTATGATTTTCTTGGGCAATGTCGTAAAGATTTTTTCCGGCATATTTGCGTGCCTCCACTTTGCTCATTTTGAGCTCATTGACTTTAAGACCGTTATTTTTGAGATTAACCTTGTCTACGCTGATGACTTCGCCGGTCTCTTCATCAATGATACCAACATTAAAGGAGCTGTATTGGCTGTCGTCTTGTATGCCGCCGGGTTCGGTGGTCAGCCCGTCGACGAAATAATCTCTCATGGTCTTGTCTTCTTCGGTTAGTTCAAAGGCACCCGCTAAAGCCGCCGCGTCAGCCGCATTTTGGAGCCGTGAAACATTCAGATAGTACCAACCTAAGTCAAGTCCTACACCTACGAACAAAAATAGAAGCGGGATAAGTACTCCATACAAAGCCAAAACTTGCCCGCGTTGAATTATTTTTTTGAACTTCATTATTGACACGCTCCTTTCCCAAAATATCTTTTATAAATTATATCAAGTGAAGGAAATCTTTCAAGTTTTTTACTGTAAATTAATGGAACGAAAAAAAAATCGCCGCAAAGTTTTTCCCTGCGACGGTTTTTTTAACTTTCTAACAGCTAAACTCAATCTATCCAATTTACCCGTTTGGTAGTAAAGAACATGTCGTCAACTTTCCAATTATATTTATCGGTGTCATCTAGATGTACTTTTTGATTGATTTCGTCAACATTTAGATAAAGATAATTTACGCGGTTCAATTCGGGAATTTCAAAAAAGCTGTAGCAAGAACTTTCGTCAAGGTTGAACACCGACTTTTCGTAAACGCGCTCCAATGCCGGTATTCGATAATCTCTGTTGGGGTAGTGATTATCGTCCATACGATATAAGCCGTCCTTTATTACCCCTATATCGCCGGGTCTTTCAGGGTAGCCCACTTTGTCATCTTTCGGCTTGCGCGTGTAAGTCCTCCAATAATCGCCTAAGGCTCCATCGCTTGCCATCGCGTCCGAGCTTAGCTTGTTGTTCTCGGTGACGGTAGTCTTTCCGAAAACTTCAGGAGGCGTTACGGGCTTGGTTAATATATTGCCGTTCTTGTCAACGATAATATAGTTGATAACGTTGCCTTCGGCGTCTTTGTTGTTGTCGACTTTCGTGTAGTATTGAACCTGTTTATCCTTTCTGAGATGTATGTCGTAGTCTTCTCTGAGGTATCTTACCACTTCGTTGCCTTCCTCGTCGAGGATCTTAACCATGTGATATTTGGCAATTACTTGAGGGTCTTTCGGCTGGGCGGTCACTTCGGAGTTGAGATTAAAATAGGACACGTCATTTTTAGTGGAGAATGTCAGCTTATCTTTCTTCCAGTTGTTCATGTAAGATACTATTAACCCCTCATTTTGGTTATTGTTTCTGGAACTGATGCCCCAGCTGTCGCACCATTTGTCATTGGGATTTATGAAAATGTCCGCATCGCTGACTTTGGCATTTAAGGCGTTGATTGGGCTTTTATCTTCTTTTTTTATGTCTCCGTAGGAGTCGTTAATTTCTTTGTCGTTGTAACTGCCATCAATCATTCTACCTTGTTTCTTCGCCGACCATGACCTTAACGTATTTGTCATCTACGGGCGCGGCAGTGGGGTCGGGGTCTTCAGGTAACAAATCAGCTGTGGCAACGTAATAAGTCGCTCCCGTGAAATTATAATCCCCGTCGGGGAAAGTAACAGCTGAAATTTGCGAATCCGTGAGTCCGGAGAAGGCTTTAAACTTTTCCTTGTAAGTTAAGTTGACGTAATTGGCAAAAGTTGCGTTTTCGTCGTGCTTGCCGTTTGCGTCCGGCACTTCATAAGTAGTGTTACTGTCTGTCTTGCTGTAATCAAGCCAAAGATATTTTGGTGCTAGAATTTCTTCCTTGATTGTAATATTACCCGTCGTTCCGTCAGAGGTGGTTACTTGGAAACCGTCGCCGCTGTAAAGTGCGTCGATTTCTTCTTTCGTGAGGAGGTCGTCGTTACGGAAGTAAACGGTTTGCCCTTCGGTGTCTAGCCCCTTGCTAAAGTCGCGCGGTAAATCTTTCATTGCGTTGAAACCGTCGTAGAGCTTAATTGAAGTGTTGCCGAGCATGTCCTCTTCCGTCACGGAATGCAGATAGCATTTGGCGATGACGAAACCATTTAGCTTGTGCCCGTTGCCGTTAATGATAACGGGACTGTTGGGTAAATACAAAATCGCGTTCGTGTCATAGTTCAGATTAATAACGACAGGCTGCGAATGACGAATCAATACGCCGTTTGAATCTACAGCATAGTCGATGTTTTCGGGTCCAGTGTAGAAGATGACATACGGGCGATATTTGTAATGCTGCTTTTCTCCGCTTCCTTCGACGATTGAGTTATCGGAGTTAAAGTTCAAAGTGATTTGTCGCACGGAGTTGAAGATATTGACGCCCGCTCCCGTATATGGATTTTTCAGCGGGTCGCTCTCAATTCTCGCCCAGAGGACGTCGGCTTTCTGGTTGACATTACGTGTCGGAAAAGCTTCGTCAAACTTCACGTTGAAGAGGATTCTTTTATCGTCGCCGTTGCCAATGCCCCAGCTAGGATTTCCATCGCTGTCTTTTTCCACGTGGGTGTATTCGCTGAAACCAGAAAGTTTTGTTGCGGTGCCCAAACCAAGATCCCAGTCCGTCGAAAATTTCTTTCTGACTTCAGCTTGGAAGTCAATATTAATCGAATCAACTTCGGAGGCAGTATACCATTTGTTGCCGTTCGCTTCAGTTGCTTGACCGCCGTCTCTGCTAACTTTTGTTGTCTTGATGCTCATTCCCTCTGTTCGATAGGGATTGGCGGCGGAATAGGCAATGCCCGTGGTGTTATTCGTGTTGCCCGACATGTAGTGATTCCATTTGCCGCCCGAAATTTGTCCTCCTGTTTCATCTAAATATTTTTTGGTATATTCCCAGTTGTCGATAACTTCTTTGCGTTCCAATGACTGCATACCAACAACCAAGTTTCTGTCATGGGGCTGTAAAAGCACAACTGCCCTGACTGGCGCGTCCATATCTTCAAACCAGCCCGCCATAAAGAAATGCCGAATTTTTTCATGCAACGAAACCACATAGTACAAAGGTCCGTAAACGTCGTTTTTGCCGTCAACGATTTTGTACTTGAGTTCGATTTTGCCATTA
Source organism: uncultured Selenomonadales bacterium (assembly GCA_946406415.1). GTDB lineage: Bacteria > Bacillota > Negativicutes > Selenomonadales > Selenomonadaceae > Quinella. The sequence goes on from CAMJKR010000061.1 coordinate 7,916, forward strand.
ACTTTTTTGTCCTCATTTTTAACGGAAATGCTCCAACCGTCTACCGCGATTAAAGTGTCCTTATTATCGGTTGAAGAAATTACCGCTTCGGCGTCCGACAAATTTTTCCGCGCATATTCTTCAGCGTAAGCTCGTCCGTTTTTGAGCGTGTCTGCAACATCGTCTGTTTTTTTGTAGTTATACAATTTACCGGTGCTAACAGTGCCAAAAGTATTTTTGTAAACATTTTCGTAGTCGTCGAAGTCTTCAGGCAGGGCATTGCTCGCAAGTGACACGACGTAATAATCTTCAAAAGCATATTATTTTTCAACGAGAGCCTGTGCTCCCGCTAAAGCCGCCCGCATCAGCCGCATTCTGTAATCGCGACACATTTAGATAATACCAGCCCAAATCTAGCCCGACGCCTACAAACAAAAGCAAAAAAGGAATCAGCAATCCATACAAAGCTAAAACTTGCCCGCGCTGAATTATTATTTTGAACTTCATGATTGACACGCTCCTTTCCTAAAAACTATCCGAATTTTTACATATTATATATTAAACCGCCACAATCATTCAAGCTTTTTAATGTAAATTAATGGACGAAAAAAAATCGCCGCAAGGTTTTTCCCTGCGACGATTTTAATTTATGGAAAAATTTTTAGTGTCAATCTTTGATTAGTTCCTGCAACGCTTTATAAAGCTGTTCTGGGTCTGCGGGTTTAGTTAAGTGTGCGTTCATGCCGGCTTTAAGTGAGCGTTGAACGTCCTCATCGAAAGCGTTGGCTGTCATTGCGATAATCGGAACGGTTTTTGCGTCGGGGTGGTCGAGTGCGCGAATTGCCTCCGTTGCCTTCAATCCGTCCATTACCGGCATACGAATATCCATTAACACTGCGTCATAGAATCCCGGCGGCGACGCGGCGAATTTTTCGACGGCGATTTTGCCATTCTCCGCGTGGTCAGAAATCATTCCGCGCATTTCCAAAATCATCATCATTATTTCCGCGTTAACGGGCATATCTTCTACGACAAGAATTTTGCGCCCTTCTAATTCGATTTCTTTCTTTTCGGGCACGGCTTGCCGCTTGCGATTAAATGCCTGTTGGAATTCGTAGAGGACATTTGTTGAGGCGAGCGGCTTAGACATGAAAGTATCAACGCCCGCTTTAATTGCCTCTTCCTCGACTTCGTACCAGTCGTAAGCCGTCAGCACGATAACAGCTGTCTCTTCACCGAGTATTTTACGTATTTCGCGGGTTAATTTAATGCCGTCCATTTCCGGCATAAGCCAATCAACCAGAATCAAGTTATAATCTTCGCGGCGGGCATGGCGCAGATTGATAAGCTCCAAAGCTTCCTTGCCGCTCGCGCAGATTTCCGCTTTAATGCCGACTTCGCCGAGCACTGATTTTGCATGTTCGCGGGCAAGTAATTCGTCGTCGACAATTAAAACGGAAAAATCTTGCGGATGCATTTCGTGAGAGTCGTCGCCTTCAGAGCGTGCAGAATCTTTCAGCGGAACATTTACGACAAAAGTTGTGCCGATGCCCTTTTCCGAATCAACAGTTATCGTACCGTTCATCATCTGCACAATATTTTTTGTAATGGCAAGCCCCAAACCCGACCCGCCGTATCGTGAAGTCGTCGTATCGTCTTCTTGGCTGAACGGCTCAAAAATTCGCGGCAGATAGTCTTTACTCATGCCAATGCCCGTATCTTTTATCGTAAAACGGAAATTAGATTGCCCGTCAAATTGCGCGGTGCATTCGATAATCAACGTGACTTTGCCGCCCGCGTCTGTAAACTTAACCGCATTGCCCAAAATATTTATCAACACTTGCTCAAGTTTGGTGTCGTCGCCGAT